>WQVT01000057.1 GCA_009785715.1 Acidimicrobiaceae bacterium
GGACCGGATCTGCTCACAAAGGGCACCGCTGCCGTCCCCCGGCCGCGCCGCCCCCCCGCCCAGCCTCCTGCCCCCCTCCCCAGCCTGCCGCCCCCGCCCAGGGCCCGTCAGGCTCCAGTCCAGCGCCCGCCAGCTCCAGCCAGCTCCCGCCAGCTCCCGCCAGCCCCCGCCCAAACGCCGCTCAGTCGGATATCGAGATATCCGCCAGCGGCGTCGGCGGCTCAAAACCTTCCCGCCGCATCCCTTGCTCGATCCGGGTGATGACCGTCTCGATCGTGCGGACCCGCGCCCAGCGCTTGTCTTCGGCCTCGATCAGGTCCCAGGGTGCGTGGGGGGTCTCCGTCTTCTCGAGCATGTCCGCAACCGCCGCCTCGTACGCCTTGCGCTTCTCGCGGTTGCGCCAGTCCTCCGGACCGAGCTTCCAGGTCTTGAGCGGATCGTTGGCCCGCCTCTCGAAGCGCCGCTCCTGCTCCTCATGCGAGATGTGCATCCAGAGCTTGATGATGATCATCCCGTCGTCGACGAGCATCTTCTCGAACCAGTTGATCTCCTCGTAGGCGCGCTGCCACTGGGGCACGGTGGCGAAGCCCTCGACCCGCTCGACGAGCACCCGCCCGTACCAGGACCGGTCGAAGACGGTCATCCCGCCCCATCCCGGAAGCGGCGGCCAGAAGCGCCAGAGGTAGTGATGGCGTTTTTCGAGCGACGTCGGCTTCGAGTAGCCCGCCACCCGCACGTGGCGCGGATCGAGCGGAGCAACGAGCCGCTTGATCGCACCCCCCTTGCCTGCCGCATCCCACCCCTCGAATACCACGCACACCGGAGGCCCGAGGCGCCCCTCGCCGACATGGCCCCCGAGCGCCAGCCGCAACTGGAGCATGCGGTCCTGAGCGAGGCCGAGGCGGGCCTCCTCTTCCCGGCGACTGATTCTCAGGGTCAGGTCGACATCGTTTGTGCTCGCCACGGCCACCATTCAAGCGAACGCGGCGCCACCCGTGCGAGACACCCCGATCCAGGGTTCACGAAGATGGTGGACGACCCTAGGCTCCCTCCTGAGCCGGCGACCGGCCGGCCGCCGCGACCCAGGAGGAGCGCCCCATGACCATCGCCGTTGGCGAGAAGTTGCCGGACGTCACTTTGAGAGTGCCTTCGCCCGATGGCCCGAAGCCCGTCCAGACCACCGAGGCGCTCGGGACGGGTCGGGTCGTGCTCTTCGGCGTCCCCGGCGCCTTCACGCCTACCTGCTCGGACTACCACCTGCCCGGGTACGTGCTGCGCGCCGAGGACCTGACCTCGAAGGGTGTCGACACCATTGCCTGCACCGCCGTGAACGACGTCTTCGTGATGGGAGCCTGGGCGGCGGACCGGGAGGTCGGAGACAAGGTGCTCATGCTGGCGGACGGCTCGGGGGATTTCGCCAAAGCGTTGGGGCTCGAGTTGGACCTCTCAGGAGTCGGTCTGGGCGTCCGCTCGAGGCGATATGCGATGGTCCTCCAGGACGGCGTGGTGACCGACCTATTCCTCGAGGAAGGGCCCGGACTCGACGTATCGAGCGCGGACGCGGTGCTCGCGAAGCTGTGATCACCCGCAGAAACTGAACTGAGTTTGAGAAACTGAACTGAGTTTGGAGGACGCGTTGCGCGGCCGTGGTGACGAGGCCCCTCTCGTCACCACGGCCGCTTCGTGCTTGTGACCTGGGGTTTTCCACAAAGGCGTGAGGGAACCTGCCCGTGAGGGCAGCAAGGATTGCACCGAGGGTGGTCAACAACCACTGGCTTTTCACCGATCGCAGCGCTTAAGATGCCTGTCCGTGGCCGGATTTTGGTAGCCCCGGCCGCAGGACCCGGGGTGGCGTGTCGGGTCTGTTGGCACGAAGAACAGGACGATCTAGCGCCTGCTGGAACCACCGTTCGAAAACCTCCCTTGGAGACCGATCGATGTCCAAGCATTCGAAACTCCGCCGGAACCGGGTAACCCCGGCCCATTTCCGAGTGGAAACGCCAGCCACCCCGGCGCACTTCGCCTCACCGACGCAGGACGCGTCGATGTATGCCGTTCGAAAGACGGTGTCGGCGGCCCACTTCACCGCCTCGACCCGTCGCTCCGAAGTTCGTCGCATACGGCAGGGCCGGGCCACCGCCGCCATCCTCGTGCCTCTGACGCTCGGGAGCATGGGGACGTTCGCGACGATTGGGTCAGGCACGGCCGCCGCCGCGACGACCTCGACCGCGGGCGCGACCACCTCCTCCAGCAGCACGGCCGCCACAGCGACGACCGCCGCCAGCTCGACCACGGTGGCGAGCTCGACCACGGTCGCCCCGGGTACGACGGCCGCGGCGACGTCGACCACCTCCGCTCCGGCCACCGCCGCTCCGAGCGGGTCGTCCCCGACGAGTGCTGCGGCCTCGTCGACCACGACCGCCCCGGCATCCACGACAACGACGTCGTCGACGTCGACCACGACGGTTCCGAAGTCCACGACCACGAAGCCGAAGTCGGTCGCGAAGCCGAAGCCGACCACGACGACGTCGACCACCACGACGACCACCACCGTGCCGAAGTCGACGACGACGCTGCGCAAGGGGAAGAAGCCCAAGGCTGCGCCGAAGTCGACCAGAAGGGCGCCCGGGCTGGCGGCGGCTCCCGCGTCGAGCGCGACGAAGTCCACGACGACAGCACCTGCGTCGAGCGCGACGAAGTCCACGACGACAGCACCTGCGTCGAGCGCGACGAAGTCCACGACGACAGCACCTGCGTCGAGCGCGACGAAGTCGACGACGGCGCCTGCGTCCGCCACGACCGATCCCCCGTCCACGACGCCGGCCCAGAACTCCACGACGACGGCCCAGAACTCCACGACGACGGCTCCGACGTCGACCACCACGACATCGAAGTCGACCACGACGACACCGAGCTCGACCACGACGGCGCCGAAGTCGACCACCACGACACCGAGCTCGACCACGACGGCGCCGAAGTCGACCACCACCGTGCCGAAGTCGACCACGACGGCGCCCAAGTCCACGACCACGGCCCCGAAGTCGACCACGACGGCGCCCAAGACGACGGCGCCCAAGACGACGGTGCCGAAGACCACGACGACGAAGCCGAAGTCGACGACGACGGCGCCCAAGACGACGGTCCCGAAGACCACGACGACGAAGCCGAAGCCGACCACGACGGCGCCCAAGCCCGCGCCCTCCCCGAAGCCGGCGGCCCCTCCGAATCCCTCCAGCGGGCTGGCCGGGGCGCCCGGCGGACCGAACCCGAATGCGATCCTGGGCCTGCTCAGGGACAACAACTACGCCCTCCCCATTCCCGCGGCACTCCTGAACGCCAATCCCACGTGGCTGGGCGCCGAGGTCCCCCCCGCCGGCTCCAGCGCTGCGCCAGCCGTGACGACGACCGCCGCGACGACCGGCGCCTCCAGCACGACGACCGCCGCCACGGCCGCCCCCTCGACCACGGATGCCCCCTCGACCACGCCCGCCCCCTCGACGGCCGGGCAGCCTCCCTCATCGACCGCTTCCCATCCGGCCAGCGCAGAGGCCACCGCACCGTTGGCCAAGACCCCGGCCACGCCTCCGGGTAAGCCGGTCGCGCCGCAGACGGCCGCGGCACCGGTGAAGCTGCCGGTGCCGTCGGGCACCACCATCTCCGCGGTGACCACCGGGACGATCACCGCCGTCACCCCGACACCCGCACCGGCGACCACCGCGACCCCGCCTCCGGCGACCCCGCCCGGCGTGATCCCGGCGACGAACACGGTGACCACCAACACCGTGACCCTGGTCGGCGCCGACGGCGCCACCTACACCTACGACGGGGTGGTCAACGCCCCGAACGTGGGCACGCCGACCACGCCCGGGGCCAGCATCGGCAACGCCGGTCCCACGGGGATCACCTTCGCGATCAACATCCCCGACGTGGTCGGGCAGGTTTGCTCGACGTCGGCGCTCGAGGCCTGGTCGATCGGGACGCCGCTCAACATCCGTTCGCTCCCCACCACGTGCCTCCCCGGAGACCCGTCCGTGCTGACCGACGGGACGCTCGGCACGCGCCAGAACGTGTTGGTCGTCACCGACGCCGGCTCCGGGACCACCGGGGCGGACGTGAAGACGCTTCTCAGCGGGTCGCAGACCAGCACGACGACCCTCGCCCTCGACCCGACGCAGACCCCGGCGCAGCAGGCGGCGGCGATCGCCCAGGCATCGATCGTGAAGCCTGCGGTGCCCGCCACACCGGCCACGCCGGCGACGCCCGCAAGGCCGGGCAAGCCCGCGAAGCCGGCCAAGCCCGGCAAGCCCGCGGTCCCCGCGGTCACGTCAAACCTCGTCGTCATCGCGCTCGGCGGCGACAATCCGGCTGCGGCTGCGGCACTGACCGCCAACCTGCCGTCCTCACAGCAGGTGCTCTGGGTCGTGCCGCCGCTCCCGAGCGGCACGCCGGCCCTCCCGCCCGGCACCCCGAGCTACCAGTCCCAGTACGCCACCTTCACCGCCGCCCACCCGAATGTGCGGATCGACTGGCTGGAGAGCCCGCTGGCGACGCTCACGACCGGGACCGTCACCGCGCCGAGCCCGGTCTGGTCCGAGGTCGGCGCCCAGGTGGTCGCCTCCAGCGTGGCCGGCTACGCGGCGAACGCCTACCGGCTTCCGACCACGAACACCGCGGCGTCCACGGTGATCTCCTTCGCCGAGGCCCAACTCGGCAAGCCGTACCTGTTCGGCGGCTCCGGCCCGGGCTCGTACGACTGCTCCGGGTTGACCATGGACGCCTTCCAGCAGGTCGGCATCAGCCTCGACCACAACGCCAACGCCCAGTACCAGGCGACCAGGGCTGAGGCGGTCAGCGAGGGCGCCCTCGAGCCCGGCGATCTCGTGTTCTTCGTCGGCTCCGACGGCTCGATGACGGCGCCCGGCCACGTGGGCATCTACATCGGCAACGGCCAGTACATCGACGCCCCCGACGCCGGAGGAGTGGTGCGCATCGACACCCTCGGTCCCGGCGACGGCTTCGTCGGCGCCAGCCGCCCCCTCTCTACGGTTTCCCTCGGCGGGGCCACCATGACCCTGACCGGGATGGGGCTCGTCGACACCTCCAGCACGGATCCCAACAAGGCCATCGCCCGGGCCCTCGTCGATTCCCTGTGGAGCGACGACCAGTGGGTGTACCTGGACCTGCTGTGGACGCGTGAGTCGGGTTGGAACCCGGCCGCCGTCAACCCGACATCCGGGGCGTACGGGATCCCGCAGTCGCTGCCGGCGAGCAAGATGTCCGCCGTGGCCAGCGACTGGGCGACCGACCCCACGACGCAGATCCTCTGGGGCATCGACTACATCGCCGCCACCTACGGCTCGCCACAGGCCGCGTGGGCCCACGAGGTCGCCTTCAACTGGTACTGAGCCGAGCAGACTGAGCAGACCGGACCAGGCCGCCGGCCCCCCCCGAAGGGGATCACCCAGGGTGGGGGCCGCGGGGAATGCTCCGGAGCCCGCCCCACATGAGGTCGGTGAGGCGCCCCGCGAGGATGTCGCCGGCTGCCGGGTCGAGCAGCGGCAGGCGACTCGCGGTGGGTTCGTGGTCCGTCGCCGACAGCACCCATTGCCGGGCGATGATCTCGGCCGCCCCGGCGATGGCGTAGGCCAACAGGATCCGGTGATCGTCGTCGGCCCCCGCTTCGATCAGACCGGCGATGATCCCCGCCAGCTGATCCTCGAACCGGCGCATCACCTCGGCGAAATCGTCCGTGCCGCCCGCTCCGGCGCCGAAGAGGAGCTGGAAGGCCGCCGTTTTCTCGGAGACGAAGCGGAAGTAGGCGGTGAACGCCGCCAGGACCCGCCGGCTCGGGACGATCTCCCGCTCGGCTGCGCGCGAGACGGCGGCCGTCAGGTCGGCCCCGACAGACTCCAGAAGCTCGACGTACAGGTCCCGCTTGGACGGGAAGTGCTGGTAGAGGACGGGCTTGGTGACCCCGGCCTCGTCGGCGATGTCGTCCATCGACGTCTCGTGGAATCCCTGTGAGCCGAAGAGCTCGATGGCGGCCACCACCAGTTGCCGGCGCCGGCGCGCGGCGGGAAGCCGCTCCCGGCGGGCTGCGCCGCCGTCAGCCCCGACGCTGGCCGCCGGCCGGGCCCGTTCCATGCCCGACATCTTTCACCCTCACGCCGATCCTCGTGAGCAGTCGGGCCAACTGCGCCGGCAGGTCGGCGGAGGAGAGGCGGCGGCGGGCGACGTCGCGGTTGTGGTCGAGAAGGGCGTGGTCGGGTCGGGTGAGCCAGCGCTCCAGCGCCCCGGGATCATCCGAGGCGAACCAACGGAAGCCGAGCTCAGCCAGTTCCCTCGCCACCTCGTAGGGGCCGACGACGACGGGCCTCCGGGCGAGGGAGGCCTCGACCGGGGGGTTCCCGAACCCCTCGCGAGTGGAGGGGAACACCACGACGTCGGCCGCGGCGTAGGCGTGCTCCATGCCGGTGGTGGGCGTCAGGGGAGGAGGGGCTCCCCTGAGGACCGGCACGGAAGCCCGGGCCAGCAGGGACTCCAGCTCGTCGCCGTATCCCTCCTCCGCCCGTCCGAGCAGCCAGTACGTGGCGCCGAGCCGCTCGGCGATCCTCAGTCCGGCCGGCACGTCCTTCCGGGCGATCGCCCGGGTGGGCTGGAGGACCAGCAGGCGACCGTCGGGGGCACCGATGGCCGCTCGCATCAGCGCCCGGTCGCCGGCCGGCGGGTCAGGGTTAAAGGTGTTGTAGAGGGTGATGGCTTCGATTCCACGCTGGCGCAGCTCGTCTGCGGCGCGGCGGTTGATGGTCACGTGTACCCAGTTCGGGTCGTCGGGGGGTGGCGGGGCGCCGGCCCAGCGTTCCCGCTGCCAGGGAAGGTCGTGGTGGCGGAGGATCGCCGGCCGGCCGGCGAGGGTCTCGGCCACCGCGGCGGAGGCACGGGGGTTGAGCGGGAGCGAACAGAGGTTGTCGATCACGGTCACCTCGGCGTCGTCGAGGACCGCCCGAAGCAACGTGCGGTCGACCTCGGGGACGGGGCGGTCGTCCGCGAGGCCCTCGGCGACCAGGCCGGGGACGATCACGTCGGCCTCCCCGGACCCGGCCATGGTGACGACCCGGAAGCCCAGCCGGTCGAGCGCCTCCACCCACTTGGCGGCCTCGATCGACACCCCGTCGGCCCCGCCCAGACGGAACGAGGCGAGGACCGCCACCGGGCGTCCCCGGTCGGTGTGTGCGGTCGACGGCAGCGATACGGCGCTACGAGGGGGGGAAGGGGCTTCTGGGGTCACGGCGAGTGCGTAGATTGCCAGATTGCCCGGGCGCGGGTCAGGTGACGCTCGGGCCCCGGCGCCCGAAGGCCCGGGCCAGCCGCGATCCGAGGCCCTCGTTGGCCCAGCGGGGGCGTCGTGAGCGCTGGTACACGGGCTGGTACCAGAGGAGGTGCACGACCAGGTTGGCGGTGCCGACGGCCAGGACGATGTCGCCGGCGGACACCACCTGGTGGCTCGGACCGAGCGCGATCCGGTCGTCGAGCACGCGGAAGCGGTCGGCAGCGGTCGCCACATGGTGCCGGTGGCCACCGACCGACACCGGCGCCGCCCTGGTCGCGATGACCCCCGCTCGCGCAAGTGCCGCCCGCTCCACCGGCATGCCCCGATCAAGCGTGAGCACCAGGCCGTTGAGGAGGACGCCGAGCGCCACGAGCCCGACCCCCGTCAGCCGGGCGTTCCCGGCGGCCCAGAGCAGCAGGCAGACCGGCCCGGCGATCATCGCCGCATAGCTCGCGGAGCCGGTGAGCACCCGGTCGGCGGCCAGCTCGAGCCCGAAGCCGATCACGAGCAATCCCCACCACGCGATCCGCCGGCTCGCTGCGTGGCGGAGCTTGCCACCGGTGGCGAGGCCGATGACCCCGCCCACCACCAAGGCGACGATGGTCAGCAGCACCTCCCGAACGCTACCCGTGAGGAGTCGGGCAAAGGAGGATTGATGGCCGGTCCCCGGGTGGGGCGCCACGGCCCCCGGGTGCCATCATGGGAAACGCCGTGGACGCCCACTCGCTCATCCTTCACTCCCCGGTGGGGTTCGTCGTCGCCTTCGGCGCGGGGATCATCTCGTTCCTCTCACCCTGCGTGCTCCCGCTCGTGCCCTCGTACCTGTCGATGATGTCGGGGGTCGGGACCGCCGAGCTGGCCGTGGCGACCCGACCCGACCAGAAGCGCCTGGTGCGTTCGACGCTGTTGTTCGTGGCCGGGTTCACCGTGGTCTTCGCCGCCCTCGAAGCCAGTGCCACCGGGCTCGGCAACACGCTGCAGGCCCACCAACAGACGCTGAACATCATCGCCGGCGTGCTGATCATCCTGGCCGGCCTGGTCTTCGCCGGATTGCTGCGGCCCGCCTGGCTCAGTGCGGACCGGCGATTCCACGTCGCCCCCTCCGCGCTCGGCACCTGGGCGGCGCCGGTGATGGGCATGGCGTTCGCCTTCGGCTACACGCCCTGCATCGGCCCGGCGCTGGCCTCGGTCCTGGCGCTCGCAGCCGATGGCAACACCCTCGGACGAGGCGAAGCGATGCTCGTCACCTACTCGCTGGGGCTCGGCGTCCCCTTCGTGGTCGCCGGGGTGGGATTCGCCCGGCTCACCGGTGTGTTCGCCTTCGTCCGCCGCCACACCCGGGTGATCAACGTCGTCTCCGGCCTGCTCCTCGCGGCCCTCGGGGTCCTGCTCGTCACCGACAACCTCCACGTGCTGTCCACGTGGGCGTCGGACCTGCTGAGCGCCATCGGCCTGAGCCGCCTGACCACGATCTAGCGCAGGGCGTCCCAGATGGCACCGCCACGGGGCGTGTCGCTAGCGTTGCATCCGTTGGCATCCCTGCAGGCGAACCTTCCCCGATTGTCCCTCCGACCAGCCACTCCTCGAGCGAAGCGGCGATGACGGCCGACCCTGTGATCCGCCTCCGGGCCGCGGTGGCGCTGGTCGACCGGTTCCCGGTGCTGGCCGGGGTCGACCTCGAGGTCTCCGCCGGCGAGATCCTGCTCCTCCAGGGGCCGAACGGCGCCGGCAAGACCAGCCTCCTCCGGGCTTGCGCCGGCCTCCTGCGGGTCGTGAGCGGCGAGGCGACGGTGCTCGGCGCCGACCTCGTCGCGGATCCCCGGGCCGTTCGCCGGCGCGTCGGTCTGCTCGGCCAC
>WQVT01000058.1 GCA_009785715.1 Acidimicrobiaceae bacterium
CTCTTTCCCTGGAAGCAATGGGTTCGAAATGGTCCGGAAACATCGGCTCCTTAGCGTCCACTTCGTGCAGTCGGTGCGATGAGGACCTGGGAACAGCTGGCCTGGCCCGAGCTGGCCAACTTGACGGGCGAGGTTGGGCTCGTCCCTGTGGGCGCCACCGAGCAACACGGCCCCCACCTGCCCACCGCGACGGACACCCTTATCGCCACAACCTTGTGTCAGCGTGTCTCTGAACGGACCGGTGCCATCGTCCTCCCGGCGATTCCCGTGGCGGCGAGCTACGGCCACGGAACGGCGCTCCCCGGCACGCTCTCGCTTACTCCCCTGCTGCTGGCTCAGGTGGTCTGCCAATACGCAGAATGGGCCGCCGCCACGTCCCGGCTCACCCGGCTCCTCCTCGTCAACGCCCACTACGGCAACTCGGCGGCGCTCGGCATTGCCACGGATCACATCCGTCTCCACCGGCCCGACCTCCAGATCGGCACCGTGGACTGGTGGTCGGTCGATCCGGCCGTGGCGGAGGCGATGGCAGCCGACGGCGAGGACATCCACGCCAACTGCGGCGAGACCTCCGTGATGCTGGCTCTCGCCCCGGACCTGGTACACCTCGATCGCCTCGCCGAGGCGGACGATCCGGACCGCACCGCCGGCCTCGTGTTCCGCTACACCGCGGCGTCCCTGTCGAGAAACGGCGTGACCGGCCGGCCTTCGGGCGCCACCGCCTGGCTCGGCGAGGAACTCCTCGACCGGGCCATCGCGGGGATCTCGGCCCTGGTCGAACGGGGGCGGAACGAGGAACCACCGCTCGGACGAGCGACCGCAGCGAACCTGAGCACTGGAGAGATCACATGGACACCGTGAATCCCGTCGACGCCGGCCACGCCGCCCTGGCCGAGGAGCTGGCAGCCAAAGGCGTCTCCTATGTCCTCGGGGGTTGGATCGACGTCGCCGGCCGCACCAAGTCCAAGGTCGTCCCGGTCGACCACCTTCCCCACCTCCTGGCCGGGTCGGAACGCTACACACCCCGCGGCATGGGAGACCTCGGTCGGATGACGCCGACCGAGGACGAGTGCGTCGCCATGCCCGACCTGTCCACCCTGCAGGTCTGCCCCTGGGACACCCGCGTCGCGTGGACCGCGGCAGACCTGCTGTTCGCGGGGAAGGAGCCATTCGCACTCTGCACCAGATCGATCCTCAAGCGACAGCTGGACATCGCCGCCTCCGAGGGCTACCGGTTCAACCTCGGTGTCGAGCCGGAGGTCTTCGTCTTCAGGGCGGAGTCGCTCGAGCGCGATGACGGCTATCTCGAGCCGATCGCGCGGAGCGGCCGCCTGCGCCCGACCCAGGCGTACGACGCGGCTTCGGCGATGGATGCGCTCGACTTCCTCGACCCGATGGCACAGGCACTGCGCCAGACCGGCTTCGGCCTGTTCAGCTTCGACACCGAGGGCGGTGACGGCCAGTACGAATTCGACTTCGACTACGCGCCGGCGCTGGAGATGGCCGACCGGCTGGCGTTCTTTCGCCTCATGGTCAAGCAGATCGCCGAGCAGGTCGGCCTCATCGCCACCTTCATGCCCAAGCCCTATACGAGCGCGTGGGGTTCGGGCCACCACTTCAACATGAGCCTCGAGGACCTCGAGACCGACGTCAACCTGTTCCGGGAAGGGAACGGCGACACCGGTGAGCGGAGCTGGAGCAAGACGGCTTACTCCTTCATCGCCGGCATCATCCGGCATGCACCGGCCATCGCCGCGGTCGCCACGCCGACCGTCAACAGCTACAAGCGTCTGGTGCCCCGCCTCAGCGACGGGAACGTTTCCTGGGCACCGGTGTTCGCCGCCTATGGCGACAACAACCGGTCCTGCATGCTCCGCCTGCCGAGGAACCGCCCTTGCATAGAGAATCGCGGCGTCGACTCCGCGGCCAACACCTACCTCGCCGCCGCGATCCTGCTCGCCGCCGGCCTGGAGGGAATCCGGGAAGGGTTGGACCCCGGCCCGCCGATCGAGGACCTCACCTACGACTGGCTCGGTCAGGACACCGAGCGGGTGCGCCTCCCCCGCACCCTGCTCGAGGCCGTCGACGCCTTCGCGCTTGACCCGCTCGTGCGCGAGGTGTTCCCCGCCCAGTTCGTGAGCAACTACCTCGAGATGAAGCAGGCGGAGTGGGACGAGTACCACTCGCAGGTCACCGAGTGGGAGCGGTCGAAGTACCTCCTCAGCTTCTGAGGGGGTGCCCTTACCTTCCTCGGTGGGTCCTGTCGAGTAGGACACGGTCGGGAAGTCCGGTCGTGCCTCGCTGCCCGACGAGAGTCACCCACCGGCGGGAACGCCGCATCGTCGCTTTGCGCCAGCGCCGCAAGCTCGGCCCAGCGCGGATCGCCTCTCCTCGGAGACGAGAAAGGACCGACCTGCGCGGGGTTCTGGACTAGGGCGAACGCCTTCTTCGCCGCTCATGCGATCACCCCTTGACCGCTGGCTACACGTCTACAACCATCACCGCGGCCACATCGCACTCGGCGGCCAACCACCCATCACCGCCACCAACGTGGCTGGGCAGCACAGCTAGCGCACGACCGAGCTGCGCTCGGTCGTTTGCTCCCAGGGGAGGGCTGGAGACTCGTGGTCGGCTGGGATGCTCCGAGCCTCGTTGGACCCCAACCCGCCGAGCGCAGCGAGGCGGGGCGGAAGCTCGGCGCCGGAGGCGCCGGAACCATCATCATGCGACTTGACAAGGAACAGGGGACACCCCCCTACCGATCCTGCGTTCACCGTCACCTCGTGGCCCGGATCCGGGAGCCGGGGGGTGCCGCGGCTGACGGCGTTCGGCCTGTCGTGTGCCGGCGTCGGCGTTGTGTCCCAAAACGCGCGTATACCGCGCGTTTTGGGACACAACGGACGAAATGGCACACGACAGGCTCCGGCCGGCGGGCTACCCGCTCCGCAGCGAGGCAGCCAGGCATCCGCTCGGCCGTGCCGCCGGCGGCTCAGGTCCGCCGGGCGTCGACGGTGAGCGTCCCCACGACACGCCACTCGCCGCGGCAGAGCTCCAACCGGTCGGCGCGGAACACCGCGTCCGGGCGCCCATCGGCGATGTCGATGCGCCAGCGCCCGACCGTGACGCTGATCCGCCTGATCGTCTCCGCGACATGGACGGGCGCGCCCGGGGTGCTGATGAGCTCCCACTCCTCCCGGAAGGGCACCGTTCCGCCGTCCCAGTCGACGGTCCCGTCCTCGTAGACCCAACCCGGGGTCGACAGGTCGAGGACTCCCACGTCGGTCCCGGGATTCCGGTCCGAGTCCAGGGCGTGTTCCCACACCATCGACGGCGGGTTCCACCGGGCGACCCCGGCGAAGGCCCTCCGCCGGTGGAACAACCCGGCCGGTCCATGACCGGACGGCGGAGCCGCCGCCATCAACGGGATGCGGATATCGGCGAAGGTTTCGGCGCTCTGCAGCCACAGCACGTCGCAGCGGTCCGCGACTCGGGCCCCGTCGACGAGGAGCCCGGACCGCTTCCACGCCCCGATCAGCGCTTCGGCGCCCCTCAGGGACCGACCCCGGACCCGGGGAATCGCTCGGCCATCCGCTCGGTGAACGCCGGCCAGAACACGGGGTCGTGGCCCGGCGCCAGCTCGTATCCCTTCGCCGCGGCGATCGACTTGAGGCGCCGGATCGCTTCGACGCACTGCTCCGGGGTGGCGTCGACCCGGCCGCCGACGGAGATCTCCTCGTCGATATTGACGGCCAGGTCCGCGGCGTCGAAGGCGAGGACGACCCCACCGCCGCCGACGGACTCGTCGAGGTCGACGACGAAGCTCTGGTGGCCCGGCGTGTGACCGGCGGTCAGCACCGCGCTGACGCCAGGTGCGATCTCGCAGTCCCCGTCGGAGAGGCGCCAGTCGATACCGGGATCGTCGAAGTCGACGCGGAAGATGGCGTGGCGCTCGGGGCCGGGGGGCGCCGACAGCCCGTAGTCGAGCTCGGCCCGCTGGGCGTGGACCGGCACGCGTCCGGCGAAGTGCCTGACCCCGCCGGCGTGGTCGTAATGCAGGTGGCTCAACGCGACGGCGTGGATGTCGCCGATGTCGATCCCGGCGTCCGCGAGTGCCTCCTCGAGTGGATCCCCGGGGCCGGGCAGGATCGGCTGGAACAGCGGGTCTCCGTGGAACCGGCGCCTGAGCTGCGGGTCGCGGATCAGCGCCGGGTTGAAGCCGGTGTCGAGCAGGACCCAACCGCCGTCGCAGAGCAGCAACACCCCGGGGACCGGTTCCACCAGGCGTTCGCCGGGCGGGGCGCCTTCGATCGACACCGTGAGCGGGAGGTCCTCCCACCCGAGCGTGAGCGGGACGATCCGTCTCACGCCGCTCACAGGACTCGCTCTCTCAACATTCGGTGGAAGATGCGCACCGGCTCCTCGTGCGTCTTGGCGGTCGGCCCGACCCGGAATGCCGGCGACCTCGTCGCCTTCTGGAGCGCCTCGCAGGCGGTGATGTCCTCCGAGAGGAAGGTTCGCACGGCCGAGACGAGGGCACCGCCGTCGGCCCCCGGGAGCGACCGGATCCGGAGCGTGATGTTCGTGCGGCTCGGGCCGTCCGGCCGTGCGTCGTAGGTGCCGAGGTAGTCGCCGGTCGTGACGATCATCAGGTTCGGCCAGAGGAGGTGGGCGCCGATGCACATGCCCTCCTCGTGGCTCAGGTCGGGGAGGCTCGGGGTGTAGGAGGACGGGTCCTTCCGGGGCTCGCTGCTCCACCAGAGCGAGTCGTGCCATTCCCACTCGAAGACCGAGTGATCGAAGGCCGAGAGCGTCCGCTGGTGCAGGTACCAGAGGTGGTAGACGTCCACGTGATTCTCCACGAGCAGCTTCCAGTTGCAACTTACGGTGTAGTCGACGCGGGCCACCTCGACCAGCGGCAGGGCGAGCAGCGTCGCCATGCGCCGGTCCAGAAAGCCGATCTCGGCGTGGAAATCGGCCGGCTGCTCGGCGAGGGAAACGAAGACCATCCCGTGCCATTCGGCGACCGCCACCGGCCGCATGCCCAGATCGGAGCGGCACACGTCAGGAAACTGGTCCGGTTGTGGGATCCTCACGAGCCCGCCGTCGAGGTCGAAGCTCCACTGGTGATAGGGGCAGGTGACGTGGCGCCCGAGGTCGCCCTCACCTTCGAGGAGCAGAATGCCGCGGTGGGTGCAGACGTTGTGCCAGGCCCGGCAGGTGCCCGCCGCGTCCCGCCAGAGCAGCACCGGCGCCCCGGCGACGTCGACGGTCAGGTACCGACCCGGGGCGAGGGCGGTCCCGTCGGCGACCAGGGTCCAGCACCGTTGGAACAGGGCGCGTCGTTCACGTTCGGCGAACGAAGCGCTCGTGTAGATCTCCCGGGGGTCGTCGATACCGGCCTTTCGGAGGTGTTCGGCGCTCCAGCCGAGGCCGGAAGCGGCGGGCGAGGTGTCGAGGTTCGTCATGCGATCGCCACCCTCGGGTCGACGACCGCCTGGAGGACGTCGACGACGGCGTTGATCACGACATAGGCGACGCCTAAGACGAGCGTGACGCCGGCGATTGCCGGGAAGTCCGCCGACGGGATGCTCTGCTCGACGTAGAGGCCGATGCCGGGCCAGGCGAAGATCGTCTCGATCACCACGATTCCGGCGAACATGAGACCGACCTGCAAGCCGGTCATCGACAGTGCGGCGGAGAGGGAGTTGCGCAGGGCGTGGCGCACGAGCACCGTCTTCTCCTTGAGGCCCTTGGCCCGCGCGGTGCGGACGAAGTCCGAGCCCATCGACGACTCGAGCGAGGTGCGCAGCACCCGTCCGATGGACACGGCTGGGCCCAGCGAGACGCAGATCGCCGGGAGAATGAGGTGCACGATCGCGTCCCAGAACATCGCCAGGTTGCCGTGGAGGAGGGTGTCGACCACCATCATCCCCGTCGGGCCGGTGGGGGCGTTGTTGTAGCCGGTGTCGCCCGTCGCCGGCAGCCAGTGCAGCTTGCCGTTGAGCAGGAGGATACCCAGCAGCGCCAAGAGGAAGCCGGGTACCGACGCACCGCTCAGGAGGATGATCCGCAGCACTCCCGAACCTCGCCAGCGGCCAACCGAGCCGAGTCCCAGCGCCGCGCCGAGGATCAGGGCGAGGCCGAGGCCGGCCAACGCGAGCTCAGCGGTCGCCGGCAGGTAGGACGCGATGTTGGTTGCCACCGCGTCCCGGGTGCGCAGCGATCGGCCGAGGTTGCCCTGCACGGCGTGGCCGATGTAGGTCAAGAACTGCCGGAAGATCGGCCGGTCGTACCCGAGGACCTTGGTCTCGTGGGCGACCGCCGCCTGCGAGGCGTTCGCGCCGAGGTAGGCGTGGACCGGATTGATGCCGCTCGCCTGCTGAAGGAGGAAGACGACCGCGGTCAGGACGACGAGGATGATGACCATCGCGCTCAGCCGCTTGGTCACGAAACGGATCATCGGTGGTCACCTGCGATCTTGCCGACGGCGTCACCCGCCAGGTTCGCGAACAGGGCGAGCAGGAATATGGCGATCCCCGGCATGACCGGCACCCACCACTCCTGGAGCAGGTACTGGAGCCCCCTCGCCGACATCGCCCCCAACTCGGGGGCCGGTGCCGGTTCGCCGAGGCCGAGGAAGGACAGGCCCGCCAGGGTCACGATCAGGTTGCCGACATCGAGGCTCGCCGTCACCAGGATGGCGGGCATGGCGCCAGGCAGCAGGTGGCGGACCGCCCTCCGTACCGGTCCCGTGCCGGCGAGGCGCGCCGCGTCGAGGTGGGGGCGGACCCGCCACGACCTGATCTCACCGCGCATGATCCGGGCGTAGAACGGCCACCACACGACCGCGACCGCCAGGAGGATGTGGTCATAGCTCGGGCCGAGGGCGGCGACGAAGGCGATGGCGAGCAAGGGCCCGGGAAGGGCGAGGAACAGGTCGGTCGTGCGCATGAGCAGCGTGTCGACCCAGCCGCCCACGGCCCCGGCGACCAGTCCGACGAGACCCCCGATGATCACGCCGCTGGAGACGACGACCACGACGCCGACGAGGGTGGTCCTCATCCCGTAGAGGACCCGCGAGAAGATGTCGTAGCCGACCTCGTCGGTACCCATCAGATGACCACCCTGCAACGGCGGCCTGAAGGGCAGCCCGGCGAGCTTGATCGGCGGGTAGGGGGCGATCACGGGCGCCAGGAGTGCGACGAGCACCAACAGCAAGAGGACCCCGACGCCCACCTTGTCGGCGTTGGGCAGGCCGACCAGCTTGCGGTAGCCGGGGAACGAATCGGCCAGGCGACGCCTGGGCTTGACGACGCCGGCCACGTCGAGTGTGGTCAAGGCTGTGGCCTCCTCCCGATCATCACGGGACACGCCACGAGGCGATCTCCCTGCCCGGAGAGCGGCGGGGAGTTCACCGAACAGCCGGCCTCCGCCTCGGGGCACCGGGGATGGAACTCGCAGCCGGCCGGTGGCGCCATGGGGCTTGCCGGCTCGCCGCGGAGCGCCAGCCTGGTGCGCCCGATGCCCGGCACCGCGGCCAGCAGCGCCTTCGTGTAGGGGTGGACCGGATCGCGGCTGATCTCCTCGGCGTCTCCGACCTCCACCAGGCGCCCCAGGTACATCACGGCGATGCGGTCGGCCACCAGACGTGCGGCGGCGAGGTCGTGGGTGACGAAGAGCACCCCGATCCCGAGCTCCCGACGCAGGCGACCGATCAGGTTCAGGATCACGCCGGCGAGCGATACGTCGAGGGCGCTTGTCGGCTCGTCGCAGAGGAGCACCTCCGGAGGGACGACGGTGGCCCTCGCGAGCGCGACGCGCTGACGTTGACCACCGGACAGTTGGCCGGGGTGCACCTCCGCGACCTCGGCGGGCAGTCCGACAAGTCGCAGGGCGTCGGCGACCCGCTCGCTCCGGGCCCGGCGGGCGAGGCCTTCCTCCCGCAGTCGCTCACCGATCATCTCGCCGACGGACATCCACGGTGTCAGCGACGCGCCCGCATCCTGGAACACCATCTGGGGGCGTCCGCCCTTGGCGATGTCGACGAAGCCCGAGTCCACCGGCTGGAGCCCGGCGATGCAGCGCAACAGCGTCGACTTGCCACAGCCGCTCTCGCCGACCAGCGCCACGGCTTCGCCCTCGGCCAGCTCCAGGTCGACGCCGCGCAACGCGTGAAGTGGCTGCTTCTTCCTGAACCCTCCGAGTTCGAAGCTCTTGTGCAGGTCCTTGACGATGAGGGCCGTACCTCCGTGTGCCGGATTGGCCTGGGGCCAAGCTTGGGCTGCCACCGTCCCGTCGGCGAGAACGTCGACCTCGCCCGCCCGGATGCACGCCACGACCCCGGATGTGCCGGGTCGGGGGGCCGGGGCAGGGAGCGCCTCGTCGCAGTCGCTCGTATGGAACGAGCAGCGGGGTCCGAACGGGCACCCGCGAGCCGGCCGGCGGGGATCGGGAGGCTCCCCGCCGAGGGTCGTGACCGGGCGCGTCCGGTCGGTCTCCATGTGGAGCCGGCTCCGCAACAGGCCTGCGCTGTACGGGTGCATCGGCTTGCGGTGGATGTCCGCAGCGGGTCCGACCTCGGCGAGCCGCCCCGCGTACATCACGGCGATCCGGTCCGCGACCTCGGCAGCGACACCGAGATCATGGGTGACGAGGACGAACGTGGTGCTCATCTGATCGCGCAGCGAGGCGATCAACTCGAGTATCTGGGCCTGGACGGTGACGTCCAGCGCCGTCGTGGGCTCGTCTGCGACGACCAGGGAAGGATGGCCGGCGATCGCCATGGCGATCATGACCCGCTGGCGCAGGCCTCCCGACAGCTCGTGGGGGTACACGCCCATGCGCCGGGCAGCCTCGGGGATACCGACGGCCTCCATCAGGCGTTGCGCTTCCCCGGCGGAGCCGGCGGCCTCCTGGACCTGGCGGCCCACCTTCATCGTCGGGTTCAGCGAGGTCATCGGGTCCTGGAAGACAGACCCGAGGTGCTCGCGGCGCACGAGCCGGCGTTGCTCGGCCGGGGCGCCGACCATGTCGACGCCCTTGACCGTCACCGAGCCACCTATCTCGGGCCGCGGCCGGGCGGGGAGAAGGCCGAGGAGCGACAGCCCGAGGACGCTTTTGCCCGAACCTGACTCGCCGACCACGCCGATGATCTCGCCCGGCCTGATCTC
>WQVT01000059.1 GCA_009785715.1 Acidimicrobiaceae bacterium
AATCCTGCCCGACCGACGCTGCGGGCGAGGGCGCTCGAGTTGACCCACGAGGCGGCCCGGATGCTCGGCTTCGAGCCACGGGTGAGCTTCGACGGCCCCCTCGACCTCCTGGTGGGACAGGCGGCGGCCGATCATCTGCTGGCCACGCTCAGAGAGGCACTGTCGAACGTCGCCCGGCACGCGGGCGCCGGGGCCGTGGAGGTTGACCTGCGCATCATCGGCGACCGCGTCCAGCTCGTCGTCCGTGACGACGGCCGGGGGCTCGACCCGGAGTCATCGGCCCTCGGAGTGGGCCGGGGTTTGAGCAACATGGCCGCTCGCGCCGAGCGTCACAGCGGGAAGCTGACGATCGAGTCGGAGCCGGGGCAGGGAACCACCCTGACCTGGGTGCTCCCCGTCTCCGCCGTCGCCTGACCCGCCTTTCAGAAGCAGGGCCTTCCGACCCTGCAGCCCGGACCGATCGACTCCGGCGGAGCGCCTGCCGGCGGGATGATCCTGCTCGTATGGCACTCGGAACCTCACGCAGGCGAAGGGACCCGCTCCGGGTGCTCGTCATCGAGGCCAATCCGCAGGTGCGGAAGCTGCTGCGGCGGACACTGGACCAGGACCGGAGGTTCGCCACGGTGGACGAGGCGGGCGACCTGGCGGCCGCCTTTGCCAGCGTTGCAGGCTTCCGGGTGGCCCTCATCGACCTCGACCTGGCCGGGCTGGACGGTCGGGGGGTCATCGCAGCCCTCCACGACCGGAATCCCTCGCCTGCCGTGGTGGTCCTGTCGGTGACGGGCGTGCCCTACCTGCGTTACGCCGCAGCCGTCGAGGGTGCCGACGACTTCCTCGTGCGGCCAGACGACCTTCCCCAGCTCACCGACCGGATTGCGCAGGCTGCGGCACGACGCGCACCGCAGCGCCCGGCATAGAGGCTGGAAGGTCCCGCCCGAGAGGCCATTCGGCCCTGGGAGGAGTGGGGCCGGTCGCGAAAGATGGAAATCGAGAGAGAACGTACGAAGGGAGTCACCGTGTCGCAGTGCCACGATGTCTACGAGCAAAGCGACTTTTCCACCCCCGGGACGGGCGTGGAAACAGAGCGGAACCACCGGCATGAGTGCCACTTCGTGAGCCAGCATAACGACAGGGTCCACGTGGTTCGGGTCGTCGGTTCCCTGGACTGGAAGATCGAGGCCGACTTCATGGAACTGATCCGGAAGCCGTGCGACGAGCCGATCCTCATCGTCGACCTCACGGCCGCCCGGATCGACGCCGCGGGGACCTCGGCGCTGGTGCTCGCCGCCGAGCAGGCAAGGGAGAGCCACCATCAGCTCCTGCTGGTCGCCACGGATCCGGTGCAGCTCTCGGTGCTCATCAGCACCGGCCTGAACGTCGTCGTTCCCGTCGTCGGCTCGGAGGATGAGGCGGTGACGTGGTGTGAGCAGCACGGCATACCGGCATGGACGGTTCGTTCGTAGAGGTTGGAGAAAGGTCGAATGATGACGACGACGACAGCGACGATTGGGCCCCGGGAGGCTGGAGGAATGCCGATGGGAACGATGAAGGCAGCAGTCATCGAGGAGCTGGGTGCGCCTCTGGTGATGGAGGAGCGCCCGATCCCGATGCCGGGCCCCGGCGAGGTCCTGGTGCGGGTCGAGGCCTGCGGCCTGTGCCGCAACGACATCCACGCCGCCCGTGGGGACTGGCCGATGAAGCCCACGCTGCCCCTGATCCCCGGGCACGAAGCCGTCGGCAAGGTGGTCGGTCTCGGCCGCGATGTCCACGGGCTGTGGCTCGGCGATCGGGTGGCCGTTCCCTGGCTCGGGTGGGCCTGTGGACGCTGTGAATACTGTTTGTCGGGCTCCGAGGCGCTCTGCCGGCGTCGCCGGAACACCGGCTACGACATCGACGGCGGGTTCGCCGAGTACCTCACGGGTAGCGAGCGCTTCGTGGTGAAGGTCCCTTCCGGGGTGGATCCGCTGGACGCCGCATGCCTCTCCTGTGCGGGCTTGAGCGCCTACAAGGCCGTGCTGTCCTCCGGCGCCCGCCCGGCCGACCTGACTGCCGTGTTCGGCGTGGGCGGTCTCGGCCATCTGGCCGTGCAGTACGCCGCGATCGTCGGGGCCTCGGTGGTCGGGGTGGACGTCTCGACGCGGAAGCTGGAGATGGCCGCCAGTCTCGGTGCCAGGAAGGTGATCAACGCAACGGCCGTCGACCCCGTGGGCGCCCTCCAGGCGACGGGTGGGGCGAGTCAGGCCATCGTGGCCGCTGCGTCCCACGACGCGGCCGAGCAGGCGCTCGCATCCCTGCGCCCCGGGGGCACCCTGGTGCTTCTGGCAATGCCCCCCGACAACATGCTGCGACTGCCGATCGCCGAGACCGTGCACAACGGCATCACGGTGATCGGGTCGATCGGCGGGAGCCGCGTCGACCTGGCTCGGGTGTTCACCCTGCACGCTCAGGGGCATACCCGGGTGGTCCACCAGGCCCGGGTGCTTTCGCAGGTCAACCAGGCGATGGCGGAGGTGGAGGCCGACAAGGTCCCCGCACGGCTGGTCTTCGAGTTCCGCTGATCGAGTCCCGCTCGGGCGGTCTACGAACCGGTGATGTCGCGGATCGGGCGGAACCGTCGCCCCGAGATGTGATCGGTGGTCAGGCCGGCCACCAGGCTGCCCGGACCCCGCCGCAGCGCGGAGCCTTCCGCTTCGAGCAGGCTCCAGTCCGGGTGACCCGGGGCGACGTCCTGCGCGACGCCGACGATGACGACGCTCCACCCCGCGAAGGTGTGCGGGTCGATCTCGTCGACCTCGAACGCCACCACGGGATGCTGACCCCCACCGAGCAGCCTGCCGGCGGGCGGCGCCGTGAACCACAACTTCTCGCCGATCAGGAGATAGGCGACCGGGACCACCGTCGGCAGGGCGCGCCGGCTGAGCGCCACCCGGCCGAGCGAACGGGAGCCCAGGAGCTCGAGGCACAGGGGCCTCGGAAGCTCGTCGGATTCGTCGGCGTCGGCCACAAACCGAAGATGCACGTCCGGCTCGCCGCGCGGACAGGGTCCAAGGACCCAACTTCACGGATCTTGCGCGGGCACGGCACCCTCAGGGTGGTGGTGGATCCTCCGTCCGGTGATGGACGTTGCGGCGATCCGGAGCAGGTATGGCGTGTCGTCTTTCCAGGTTTCGAGGGGACGGGTGCCCTCCATCACCCTCCCCGTCTGGTGGGCGACCCCGTGGACGACGACGCTCCAGCCGTTCAGCAGGTCCGAGTCGAACCGGTCGACTTCGAACACGACGTGGTGGTTCACCGCCGCTTCGAGCTTGGTGCCGAGGCCCGTGCGGATGATCACGGACTCGCTCGCATCGAGCGAATAGTTGACCGGGAAGATTTCTGGCCGACCGCTGACCACCACGCCGATGCGCCCGACGTGTTCCCCCGCCAGCAGGTCCCAGCACTCGCGGGCGTTGATCTCTTTGAGCTGTTCCTTCTGTCGAGCGGGCATGTTCCTCTGCCTCCGATTCCGGCTGACCCACGGTCAGCTTTTCTTCATTGGACCCGCCGGTTCCACGCCGCGCCAGTGCAGAAAGGCCCTTTCTCCCGCCGGAGCGGCGACGCATGGCAGGATGGCGTATACCCTACGAGAACCTTTCGGACCCGGGGCAGCTGAAGGCCTTGCTCGATGCCGTGCTGGTCATCGAATCGGACCTCGACCTCACGTCACTCCTGCGGCGAATCGTCACCGTTGCCACGGATGTCGCCGGTGCACGTTACGGTGCCCTCGGCGTCCTCGACGAGGACCGGGTGGGGCTCTCGGAGTTCGTGTACGCCGGGATCGATCCCGCGACCGCCGACCGGATCGGTCACCTCCCCGAGGGAAGGGGGGTGCTCGGCCTGCTCATCATCGAGCCCCGCCCGATACGGATCAGGGACGTGGCCACCCATCCCGACTCAGGCGGCTTTCCCAAGGGGCATCCACCGATGCGATCCTTCCTCGGCGTCCCCATCTGGGTTCGTGGCGCGGTGTACGGGAATCTGTATCTCACCGAGAAGCGGGATGCCGAGGAGTTCAGCGAGGTCGACGAAGAGCTGGTCTCGGTCCTGGCGAGGGCGGCCGGCCTGGCCATCGAAAAGGCCCGCCTCCACACGCAGCTGAGCGAGCTCACGCTGGCCGAGGACCGGGAGCGGATCGCCCGTGACCTGCACGACACGGTGATCCAGCGCGTCTTCGCCGTCGGCCTTTCGTTGCAGGCGCTGGTGCGCCGAGCGCAGGACCCGGAGCTCGCGGAGCGGCTGCAGACGGCCATCGCCGACCTCGACGAGACGATCCGCCAGGTGCGCACCACGATCTTCGCCCTCGAGCCCCTCCCGAGCGCCGAGGGTGGTCTGCGGGCGGAGGCGCTCGAGGTCTGCACGCAGGCGGTCCGGAGTCTCGGCTTCAATCCCGAGGTGCGCTTCGAGGGGGCCCTCGACACGTTGCCGCGGAACATCGCGTCCGAAGCCCTCGCCACGCTGCGGGAGGCGCTGTCCAACGTCGCACGCCACGCCCGTGCCCACCGTGTGGAGGTGGTCCTGTCCGCCACGGCCACCGCGGTGAGCCTGGCCGTCCTCGACGACGGCGTCGGGCTCCCCCGTGACCTGGCGAACACCGGGGCAGAGAGCGTCGACGGTGGCCGGGGGCTGGCGAACATGCGGGAGCGGGCGCAGGCGCTCGGGGGGTCCTTCTCGGCGGGCCCCCGCTCGGGCGGAGGCACCCAACTCGACTGGCGGGCGCCGGTCTGAGCGGTCCCGACTACGGGCCCGGCGTGATCGGGAACGTCACGACGACCACGCCATCGACGTCGTGCTCCTCGCAGGGGAAGCCGGCGTGGCGGAAGACCTCGCGCATCAGCCGGTTCCGCTCGAGCGTCTCGGCCTCGAAGGACGTCACGCCGCGGTCGCGGGCGGCGGCCACCAGGCGGGTCAGCAGGAGCGTGCCCAGGCCGTGGTGCTGGTAGGCGTCGGCCACCACGAAGGCCACCTCCGCCCGGTCCGTCCCGGGTAGCCGGTCGTAGCGGGCAACGGCGGCGAGCAGGTGGTCGATCTCGGCCACGATCGCCAGCCGGTCCCGGTAGTCGACGTGGGTGAAGCGCTCCACCTCCCGGGGGGTGAGGTGGGGGTGAATACCGAAGAACCTCCGGTAGACGGTCTCCGCCGAGAGGTGTTCGTGAAAGGCCACCAGGGCGGCCGCGTCTTCGGGACGGATCGGCCGGATCGATGCCGGCGTCCCGTCGAGGAGTACCACGTCTCCGGCGAGCTCGGCCGGGTAGGGCTCGTCCACACGCGCACCGTAGCGCTTCGGTCGCTTCGCCGTCTTGAGGACCTTCGACCCTTCCCCGGGAAACGGGCGCCGGTGTCAACTGGGCTGGAGGAGTTATTCATGAAGCCGCTCATTGAACGCCCGAGAATCTCGACGCGACTGTCGTCCTTGTCCGCGGACGAATGCCTGCATCGCCTGGCCATGGAAGAGATCGGCCACCTCGCCGTGGTGGTCGACCATTACCCGCAAGTGTTCTGTGTCAACTACCGGCTCGACGATTTCGTGGTCGTCTTCCGCACCCGCATCGGCGGGAGGCTCCTGGCCGCAAATCACCACAACGTGGGGTTCCAGGTAGACCACCTGGATCCCGTCCGGCGTTGTGGGTGGAGCGTGCTCGTACGTGGCATGGCCGAAGATGTCACCGATCGCGACGGGGATCTCACAGCCGAGCGCGGTCGCCAACTCGAAATCGACCCCTGGGTGCCGGGCGAATATCCCCGGATCATGCGCATCATCCCGGCCAAGATCACGGGTCGGGAGCTCACCACGGGAGACCCCGACAGCCTCACCGACTTCCCCGGGTATCTCTGATTCCCGGGTCCCTGAGCGACCGTCTCGATCGGCGGTAGGTTCGGACGCCAAGACGAGCCGGGGGCAATCCGGGGAAAGCGGACGATGACGTCAGCACTGCGGACCCTGGTCGCAGCCGGCGAGGCTCCGGTTCGGCAGGTCCTCACCTGGCTCCTGGAGCAGGATCCGCGCTTCGTCGTCGTGGGGAGTGTCGGCAGGGGGGAAGAGGCGGCGGGCTGGTCGGGTCCCATCGAGGCGGCCGTGGTGGATCTCGCCGTGCCGGGTCTGGACGCCTTCGCTACGGTGCGGGCCCTCCGGGAACACCACCGCGGCGTGACCGTGCTGATCGTCGCCACCGTGGACGGCCCCTATTTCCGCGCCGCGGCCAGCGAGGCGGGAGCCGCCGGCTATGTCGATCGCTCGAGGGCCGAGGCGAACCCCGTGGAGCTCCTGGCGGCCCTGTGCCTGCGGCCTGACGCTTAGGCCTCTTACCCGTGGCCGCCGCGGTGACGCTCGGCCAGGCGGGCGGCATAGGCGGCGGCTTCGCTGCGTCGGGCCATGCCGAGTTTGGCGAGCAGATGTGACACGTAGTTCTTCACCGTCTTCTCCGCCAGGTACATCTCCGCCGCGATCTGGCGGTTGGTCATGCCCTCACTGATCAACTCCAGGATGCGCCGCTCCTGACCGGTGAGGTCGGCCAGCGGGTCGGCCTCGGGGGCGGGGTTCCTCAGCCGATCCAGCACCCTCGAGGTCACCATCGGGTCCAGCAGGCTCTCGCCGGCACCCACCCGCCGGATCGCCTTGGTGAGCTCTCCTCCGCTGATCTGCTTGAGCACATAGCCCGACGCACCGGCCATGATCGAGGCGAAGAGCGCCTCGTCGTCGGCGAAGCTGGTGAGCATGATGCAGGCCACCTCGGGGTGGGCCGAGCGGATGTCCCGGCAGACCTCGATGCCGTTCGGCTGATCGGGCCCCTCGCCGAGGCGGACGTCGAGGACGGCGACGTCGGGTTTGGTTTGCGGGATCCGCTCGAGTGCCTCCGCTGCGGTCGAGGCGTCACCGACCACGACCAGGTCGTCCTCGGACCACAGCAGGTCCCTCACCCCCCGACGAACCAGCTCGTGATCGTCGAGCAGGAAGACGCGCACTGTCACCGCACCATCCTGCCCCAAACTCTCTCCCCTTGACACTGACGTGCCCGGTGATCGGCGGCCGAACTTCCCTTTCGACGGACCGTGAAGGCCGTTCGGCCCTTCCCGGTCGGTACCCGGGCCCGCCACGCTTGTCCACAGACAACCCCGGACGACAAGCCGAATCCAGGAGATGGGTCCCATGCCAGCTTCCACACCAACCATGGTCAAGGCGGCCGTCATCATCGTCGGCGTGGACGGCAGCCCGGGCGGCGACGCCGCGCTGGCCTGGGCGCTCGAGGAGGCCCGCCTTCGCGGCAGCGAGGTCGAGGCGTTGGTCGCCCGTACCGTGCGCCTCGCCGGCCGGGAGCACCTGAGCTACGACGAGTTCACCCCGGCCCGATGCGAGCATCTGCTCGCCGAGAGCCTCGTACGCGTGGGGGGTCCGGGGGGCGTGCCGCTGCGGCTGGAGACCAGGGACGACGACGTGCTGTTCGAGTTGGGCCTCGAGGCCTCGGCGCGGGGCGCCGGGCTGATCGTGGTCGGAGCGCCCTCCCATGGTCATCTCCACGCCGCGCCGGCTCCGACGACCCTGCTCGGATTCACCCACCGGTTCTCCTGCCCCGTGGTGGTCGTCCCGTCCGACTTCGTCCGGCAGCGGACCCGGCGGATGATGGTCGCCGTCGGCGAGGCCGGCGAAGGCGCCGAGGCGCTGCGCTGGGGCGTGGAAGAGGCGGGTCTGACCGGAGCGTCCGTGGAGGTCGTGAGCCTGGCATCGACGCCGGCAGGCGAGCCGCCGACCGTCTCTGGGCCGGTCGACCTGCTCGTCGTGGAGATGCCCGCCGGGCACTGGCGGCGCCGGTGCCCGGCCTCGAAGGCGACGCGCCACGGGGTCCTGCCGGGCAACGTCCCGGTGGTCTTCGTGCCTGCGTCCTCGTAGGCGACGCTCAGCCCGCAGAGCCGGCGAGCGCAGCCAGTTCGGCGAGCCGTGCCGGCGACCGTCAGCTGAGCTCGGCGTCGGCCTGGGCGACCTGAGCGCCGGTGGGGTGTGGCAGTCTGATCGGTGATGTCGGGTGATGCCGTATCCGGAACGATGCGGGCGTGGGTCGTCGAGAAGCCGGGACCCATCGACTCGCACCCGCTCCGGCTCACCGAGCGGCCGGTCCCCGAGCCCGGGCCGGGCCAGATCAGGATCAAGGTGGCGGTGTGCGGGGTCTGCCGGACGGACCTGCACCTGGCCGAGGGCGACCTGGCGCCCCACCGACCGGGCACGGTGCCGGGCCACGAGGTGGTCGGCCACGTCGACCGGCTGGGTCCCGACTGCAGTCGGGTGCGACTCGGGGAGCGGGTGGGGGCCGCCTGGCTGGCCGAGACGTGTGGCCGGTGCCGCTTCTGCCGGCAGGGTCGCGAGAACCTCTGCCTGGAGCCGGCCTTCACCGGCTGGGATATCGACGGGGGCTATGCGGAGTACCTGGTGGCGAGGGAGGACTTCGTCTACCCGCTCCCCGAGCCGTTCTCGGACGAGCCGGCCGCACCACTGCTGTGCGCCGGCATCATCGGCTACCGGGCCTGGCGCCGAGCCGACCTGCCCGAGGGAGGCCGGCTCGGCCTGTACGGTTTCGGCGGCTCCGCCCACCTGACCGCGCAGGTGGCCATGGCCGCCGGCGCCACCGTGCATGTGCTCACCCGCTCGGCCGAGGACCAGGCGCTGGCCCGGGAGCTCGGGGTGGCATCCGTCGGTGGTGCCTACGACCCGCCTCCCGACGCCCTCGACGCGGCGATCCTCTTCGCTCCGGTTGGCACGCTCGTGCCCGTGGCCCTGGCCGCGCTGGACCGGGGCGGAACCCTGGCGGTGGCGGGGATCCACCTGACCGACATCCCGGTGCTCAACTATCAGGAGCATCTCTTCCAGGAACGAAACCTGCGGAGCGTCACGGCGAACACCCGGACAGACGGGTCCGAGTTCCTCGAGCTGGCCGCCCGGATCGGGATTCGTCCGACCACGACCCCCTATCCCTTCGAGGCCGC
>WQVT01000060.1 GCA_009785715.1 Acidimicrobiaceae bacterium
TAGCCCCCCGTGCTGTTGGCCGCCATGCCGGTGATCGGGGCGACGAGGTGGAGATTGCCGGTCGAGCCGTGGAAGGCGGCCCCGCCGAAGGTGAAGATCCCGCCGTCCGAGGCGACGAGCCAGTAGCCGTCGCCGTTCGGCGTCGCGGCCATGCCGACCACCGGCTTGTTGAGCCGGATGTTGCCGGTCGACCCGAAGAAGCGGGCGTCGCCGAAGGCGAAGATGCCGCCATCGGACGCGACGAGCCAGTAGCCGCCCCCGTCCGGCGTGGCGGCCATGCCCACGATCGGCTGGTTGAGGTGGATGTTGCCGGTCGATCCGAAGAAGCGGGCATCCCCGAAGCTGAACACCCCGCCGTCGCGGGCGACCAGCCAGTAGCCGCCCCCGTCGGGCGTGCCGGCGATGCCGACGACCGGTTGGTTCAGGACCAGGTTGCCCGTGGACCCGTGGAACTTCGCATCACCGAGGGTGATCACCCCGCCGTCGGACCCCACCAGCCAGAGGCCGTTGCCGCCGGGGGCGCGGGCCGCGCCGACGATTGGGGCCTTCAGCGCCGGCGGGGCCTGGACGGAGAAGTTCACGGCATCCCCGAAGTTGAAGGTCTGGCCGTCACGCTGAACGAGCCAGTACCCGGTGGTCACGGGGCCGCCGATGGCGCCGCTCGCCTGGACGGCCTGCGGTCCGGTCGGGCTCTGCGCGCCGGCGGCCTGGGCGCCGACTGGCTGGGCGGCCGGTGGCTGGGCACCCGCCGAGGGCGCCATAGTGAGGGCCAATACCCCCGTCAAAGTCGCCGCCATCGCGGCCATCCCTCTACGCATGGTTCCTCCCCCGATGCACACCGCCGGAACGGCCCGAACGTTAGCCGCCCAAAACGGGGAATATGTCACTATGTCGATCGCCGAGGAACCGCTGTCGACGGCGGAGGCGCCGAGCAACCGTTCCATCGACCTGCGAGCCTGGTCACGCCGATCCGAGAGCTCGATTGCCGCCTTCGGCCGCACCGAGACGGCAGGCGCAGCCGCCCTCCTGGTCGCCGCCGTGGCCGCCCTGGTGTGGGCAAACGCCGACTTCGGCAGCTACGAACGGACCTGGTCCACCCGCCTCAGCGTCGAGATCGGCGGCTCCGGCATCGCGATGCCGGTTCAGGGCTGGATCAACAGCGGGCTGATGGCGTTCTTCTTCTTCGTCGTCGGCCTGGAGGCCCGCGCCGAGCTCGACATCGGGGAACTGCGGGACCGGACGCGGATCATCGCCCCGCTCCTCGCCGGGCTCGGCGGCATGGCGGCCGCCGTCGTCGTATACGTGGTCGTCAACGTCGGCTCGTCGACCGGACACGGCTGGGGCGCGGCGATGTCCACCGACACGGCGCTGGCCCTCGGCCTCCTGGCCCTGATCCGGCCGCCGTTCCCGGACCGGCTGCGGGCGTTCATGCTGACCGTGATGGTGGTCGACGACGCCGTCTCCCTGATCGTCGTGGCCACCGTGTACTCCACCCGGATCTCGGTCACCCCGCTCGTGGTGGCGCTCGGGATCGTCGCCGTCATGGTCCTTCTCGTCATGCGGCGGATAACAAGCGGCGGGATCTTTCTCGTGCTGGCCCTCCCGGCGTGGGTGGCCCTGTCCAAGTCCGGGATCGACCCGGTGGTGCTCGGACTGGTGATGGGGCTCTTGGCCTACGCCAGCCCCGCCGCCCGATCCGACCTGGAGCGGGCCACGGACCTCTTCAGAGGGTTCCGTGAGCAGCCGACGCCCGCCCTCGCCCGCGCCGCCCGGATCGGCCTGCAGAGCGCGGTGGCTCCCAACGAGCGGCTGGCAGAGTTTTTCCACCCCTGGACGAGCTTCCTCGTCGTGCCGCTCTTCGCGCTGGCCAACTTCGGGCTCGCCATCAACGGCTCGTTCCTCGTCCACGCCATCGGCTCGGCCGTGACCCTCGGTATCGCCCTCGGCTTCGTGGTGGGCAAGCCCGCGGGGGTGGCGGGCGTGACGTGGCTGGTTTCCAGGCTGAGCCGGGGCCGGCTACGGCCCGCCGTGGGCTGGCTCGCCGTCACGGGTGGCGCGACCCTCACCGGGGCGACGTTCACCGTGTCGCTGCTCGTGGCGTCCATCGCGTTCCGTGGCGAGGCGTTGCGGGAGGCGAAACTGGGCATCCTCCTTGCCGCCGTGGCCTCGGCGATCGTGTCGGCGGTGGTGTTTTCGACGTCCCGGATGTTGCGTGGTCCGGCACGCACCCGGGCCCTGCTCGGCACCACCGCATCCATCTCGGACCTGGTCGTACCCGTCGACCCCGACCGCGACCACCTCCGTGGGCCCGCGGAGTCCCTCGTCACCCTGGTGGAGTACGGGGACTTCGAGTGCCCCTACTGCGGCCAGGCCGAGCCGGTGGTCCGCGAGCTGCTGGCCGACGTCGGCGACCTGCGGTACGTCTGGCGCCACCTTCCCCTCGTCGATGTTCACCCCCGGGCGAAGCTGGCTGCGGTCGCCTCGGAGTCGGCGGCGGCGCAGGGGGCGTTCTGGCCGATGCACGATCTGTTGCTCGACCACCAGGACGCGCTGCGGCCCGACAACCTGGTGGGTTACGCCCAGGCGATCGGCCTCGACGTCGAACGCTTCCGGCGCGACCTCGAATCGCACTTCGGCAAGGACCGGATCAGCGAGGACGTCGAGGGCGCCGACCTGAGCGGCGTGTCGGGAACGCCCTCGTTCTTCATCAACGAGCGGCGCTACCGGGGCGCCTACGATCTGACGACCCTGAAGGAGGCGGTGCGGCTGGCCAAGGCCCAGGCCCTGGTCAACCGCTGACGCCGACATTTGGTTCATACAGGCAATTCGTTCATACCGACGATTCATCGACCCAGGTGATTCGTCCAACCGAACCGCCCAAGGTGAAAGGAGCGGCCATGTGCGCCGAGCGTCGAGGTTTGGACCAGGCCGAATTCGAGGCCATCGTCGACGCCAAGGCGATCGCCATCATCGGCGCCTCCTCGAATCCCGAGTCGCTCTCGGGCCGACCGATCGGCTACCTCCGACAACACCGCTACGACGGCCGGATCTACCCGGTCAACCCGTCGCGGGACGAGATCCAGGGCCTCAAGGCGTACCCGTCGATCACAGACGTCCCCGAGCAGGTCGACCTCGCGATGGTGGCGGTGCGGGCCGAGCTCGTCCCGTCTGCGCTGCGCGACTGTGTCGAGGCAGGGGTGAAGGTGGCAATCATCGTCTCGAGCGGCTTCGGTGAGGGCGGTCTCGGTTCCGGCTCTGACTCCGGCTCCGGCTCGGGCTCCGCTGAGCGCAGCGGGGAGGGTGACACGCTGAGGGAAGAGGTGCTGCGCATCATCGCCGGCGCAGACCTGCGGGTCATCGGGCCCAATTGCGAGGGCGTGTGGTCATTGCCGAACCGGATGCCGTTCACCTTCAGCCCGGTGGCCGACACCGAGAAGACCGGAAGAAGCCTGATCGCCGGGGACGTCGCGGTCGTCTCGCACTCGGGAGGCCTCGCGTTCGCCGTCGCGCAATGGGGCCTGGAGTCCGGCATCGGCTTCAACTACGTCTTCTCGATGGGCAACGAGATCGATCTCGACGCGCTAAGCGTCGCCGAGGCGGTGCTCGAGCGTGACGACCTCGGCACGCTGGTCCTCCTCGTCCAGGCGCTCGACGATCATCAGCGCGTGGTGCGCCTCGGGTCACGCGCCCACGAGCTCGGCAAGCACCTCGTCACCGCAAAGCTCGGCCGGTCCGCGCCGGGCAAGCGGGCTGCTTTGCGCCACACCCTGCACGACGCCGGCGACACCGCCGCGTACGACGCACTGTTCGAGGAGGCGGGCATCCACCAGGTGCTCGACGAGGACGACCTCGTCGACACGGTCCAGATCCTCTCGAAGGGGCGGCCGATGGCGGGCAGGCGCGTCGCCATCGTCGCGACCTCGGGCGGCGCCGGCGTCTGGCTGGCCGACGCCTGCGACGCCGTCGGCCTCGAGATCCCGGTGCTCTCCGACGGGGTGCAGCAGGCGATCGCCGAGCACATGCCCGGCTACGGCGCGCCGCAGAACCCGGTCGACCTGACGGCGCAGTTTCTCACCGGCGGCGAGTTCGCCAAGGTCCTGGCGGCGATCTGCGCCTCAGGCGAGGTCGACGCCATCGTGATCGCCACGTCGCTCGCGGCCGCCGGGCGCCTCGATCACCAGCGTGATGGTCTGGCCGAGGTCATGGCGACCTACGACACGCCGCTCGTCATGTTCTCCTACACGACGCCGGCGCCGTCGAACGTCGAGATCCTGCAGGAGCTCAACATTCCCTATTTCGTCACCTCACGCCGCGCGGCCCATGCCGTTGCACGACTCGCCCGGGCCGGGGAACCCCTGCCCTGACGGCGGGTCTCATTGCCACCCGACGGGCCTGCTCGACGGCTCCGTCCAGAGGTCGACGACCAAAGGAGCCTCGGTCAGTTTTGCGATGTCCTCGGGCTCGAATCCGGGCGCGCATTCCCGCAATACGAGCCCCCGGTCGTCGCGCTCGATGACGGCGAGGTCGGTGACGATGAGGTCGACGCACTCGGCACCCGTCAGCTCGTACTGGCAGGCGTTGACGACCTTCGGCTGGCCCGACCGCTCACAGTGCCACATGGCGATGACGAGCTTGCCGGGCTTGACGAGCAGGTCCATCGCGCCGCCGATCGCGCCACCGCCCATCTGCGGTGTCGTCCAGTTGGCAAACGATCCGCGCTGGTCGACCTGGAAGGCGCCGAGGATGACCGCCGTCAGGCGGCCGGAGCGGGCGATCTCGAACGCCTCGGTCGAGTCGAACACCGCCGCGCCAGGGCGCAGCGAGACCGGCTCCGCGCCGGCGTTGAAGTAGTCAGGGTCGGCGACCTCGGGGGCGACACGCGTCCCGTAGCCGAGGACGCCGTTCTCGGCGTGCAGCACGACATCCCGGCCTTCCAGGTGGTCCGAGACCATTGTCGGGAGACCGACCCCGAGGTTGACGTAGCTTCCGTCGGGCAAAAGGTCGACGATGCGCCGGGCCATTTCGGTCGCCGTCCGCCCCGGGCGCCCGAGGTATTCACGCGCCTCGGCGGTCTCGCGCGGCACCCTCCACAGCGTCGGCGAGTCCTCGGCCCGAGCAACGACCCGGTCGACGAATATGCCCGGCAGGTCCACGTCGCCGGGGTCGATCTCCCCCACTTCGACGACTTCTGAGACCTCGACGATGACGACCTTTGCGCCCTTCGCGAAGGCCGGGCCGAAGTTCTGGCTGGTGCCCCGGAAGGAGACATTGCCGGCCCGGTCCGCCCTCTGCGCGTAGATGAATGCGTAGTCGAGGTTGAGCGGGGGTTCGAGGACATAGCTGCGGCCGTCGATCTCACGGCGCTCCTTGCCCTCGGCGATGAGCGTGTCCTCGCCGACGGGGCTGTAGATGCCGCCCAGCCCGGCCCCGGCGGCGCGCAGCCGCTCGACGAGGATGCCCTGCGGCACGAGTTCGACCTCGAGCGGGACGGGGCTTATCGCCGCCGCCGAGCCGGCGATGCCGCCGGCGCGCGCCGAGAAGGCGGCGACCAGCTTGCTCGCCTTGCCGGCCTCGACGATGGCGATGGGGTGGGCGGGGTCACGACCGAGTGAGTTACAGACGACGGTGAGGTCGTGTATGTCCAGCTCGCACACGGCCAGCGTGAGCTCGACGGGGAATCCGTGGATCACGCCGAACCCCGAGATACCGATCGAGCTTCCGGACGGGATGTCGCTGACCGCCTCGGCGACCGTTGCCACCACCTTGTCCATTCCTGCGCTCCCCCCTGGCGCCGCCGCAGAAGCGGTCGCCCTTGACTGTGTCCCTTAACCTACCTTTGCCGGGGCGCCAGGAACGCCTCCACAGACTCCCGGTGCTCGTCGGTCGTGTAGCAGATCGCCTGTGCCTCCGAGCCGAGTGCAGCGACCGACTCGAGCGAGAGCTCAAAGGTCCTGTTGACAATGGATTTCATCAGCATGATCGCGGCCCGCGACTGCCCGGTGAACTGGCCCGCATAGGCGCGGGCCTCGGCCATGAGGTCGCCCTCCTTCGCGATCAGATCGACGATTCCGATCGCCCTTGCCTCCTCGACATCGACGAAGCGGCCCGAGAACAGGATCTCCTTTGCCTTCTGCAGGCCCACGCGGCGGGGCAGGTGGTACATGCCGCCCCCGTCGGAGACGAGGCCGCGATTGATGAAGCTCGCCGCAAACGTCGCGTCCGGCGCGGCGACGATGAAGTCGCAGGCCAGAGCGAGGTCGAAGCCGAGGCCGACGGCGTGGCCGTTGACCGCGGCGACCGTGATGGCACCCACGTTATGGAGGCTCTGAGCGAGGCCGCCGGTGCGCTGCTGACGACGCCAGCCCTCGATGGCCCTCTGACCCGCCGGCGCCTGCATGCGCTCCTGCATCGCCCGCACGTCGCCGCCGGCGCAGAAGCTCTTGCCGTTCCCGGCCAGGATGACGACGCGTATCTCCGGGTCGGCGGTCACGTCGTCGAGCGCCGCGTCGAGCTCCTGGCGCATCTCGTCGGAGATCGCGTTTCGCTCCCGCGGGCGGTTCATGGTCAGTGTCGCGACCGGGCCGTCGACCTCGGTGATGAGCACATCGGACACGTCAGTCCTCCTTGGTTGGCCCTCGTGAGGGCAATCGTTCGAGCCCGCGCGTCCTGTCACACGGGGCGGGAAAGCGCACAGATCTCGCTCACCGACCGAAGGGCACCGAGATCGATGACGATATCCCGGAGGCGCTTCGCGTTCTCACCGATGACGGGCGTGGCCAGCGCGGTGAACTTCTCGTTCACGAGCTCCACGCGCTCCTCGACCGTCTTCGAGTCCCGGGTCTCGGGGAAGGGCTCCGTCATCGAACCGGACCGCGTCTGGACCACGATCTCGCCCTCACCCAGCCGGAAGGCAGGGTCACCAACAAGCTCAATGCGGCGAATAAGTTCCCCGAATGCAGGGCTATGGAGGTTTTCGTCGCGGTAGGAGTCGGGCACGGTGAGATCGTGACCGAGCAACGAGAGCGCCGAGACGCCCGGAAGCGAGAACTTCGCCTCGAGTCCGGTGTTCGGGACGCGCACCCCGTACGCAGAGGCGAGGACCGACGGAGCGGTGCGCACCTCGGCGTGCACGAGGTCCTCGGCGACGAGACCTGCGGACATCAACGCCCTCGTCGCGAGGATCGTCGCCTGGGTCCCGTGTCCGGACGCGAAGCGCTTCAACAGCGTGTCCGTGACGGCAAACTCGTCGGCGAACGGCACGATCCGTCCCCAGTCGATGTCACCGCTCATCTGGGAAAAGGCGCGCTCGAAGGCGTCGGGGTTGGCGGTAAAGCCGCGGCCCGCGAGGCCCGCCGATAGGAGCCCGCGCTCGGCGGCGAAGCCCGTGTGGAAGGGTTTGGTCATCGTCCCGAAGTTGGCGTGGACGCCGCCGACCTGCGAGGCAGCCAGCCCGATCGCCCGGGCAAAGGGCTCCGTGTCGAGTCGCAGGAACCATGCCGCCGCACTGACGGCTCCGAAGACCCCGAGCGTCGAGCTGATGTGCCACCCCTGCCGGTAGTGCTCGTCTCCGATCACGACGCGCAGGCGGGCGCAGATCTCGACCCCGGCGACATAGGCGCACAGGAGATCGGCACCCGAGGCGCCCATCTCCTCGGCGAGCGCGAGCGCCGCCGGCAACACGACGGTCGTCGCATGGAATCCCCCCACCAGGTTCGTGTCGTCGTAGTCGAGCGCGTGCCCGGTCGCGCCATTGATGAGCGCCGCCGTCTTCGCCGAGACCCGCCGGTCGGTCCCGATCAGCGTCGCGGGCCCCTCCTCGGCGGCGAACTCGTCCCGAAGGATCCCCGCCAGCGGCTCGGTGCTCCCGGCAAACGTGCACCCCAGCCAGTCGAGGATGCACTGGCATGCCGCCCGGCGCGCCTCGGAGGGAATCTCGTCGAGCGAGAGGCGGCCATATCGCTCCCACAAGGCGTTGATCTGCTCAGACACCAGCCACCTCCCCCTCCCGGCACCTTGGCGTTTCCCCGCTATCCCCGCGAGGTCGCTTCGCCACGTTACCCGTCGTGCTCGTCCCCCCTTTCGTTGGGTGCGAGCGCTCGCGGTGGTCGCGGGCGCACGGTAAGTTGTAATGAGGACTTGGGGTTGGAGCGCGGTTGCCCGCGGAGCGGCTGAAGGGGACTCGGGGAGGTCCGATGGGCTTGTCGATGGTCAGGTACGAGGAAGCCGTCCCGCAGGAGTGGGTGACCGACATCGGCACAAAGGAGACCCTGTACCACTATTTCGGGGGCCGCCGCGAAGACGGCCTCGGGCCGCAGGGCTTCCTGACCACCGTGACCCACCGCACCATCGGCGCCCACTGCCACGCCGTGGACCAGTTCCAGATCCTCTTCGGTGCGCCGGGCGCCCGCTACCAGCGCCACGACATCCCGCCGACGATGGTCCACTACGCGGACGCGTACGCCACGTACGGGCCGCTTCGCGGCGAGGACCCTCCGCTGCGCTTCTTCACGCTGCGGCCGCGAGAGGACCGGACCATGTACCACATGCCTGCCGACCGCTCGGACGTGCCGTATCTCGCCCACCGGCAGCGCCACGTCGACCTCGACGAGGCGTCGCCGGCGGTCGCCCCGGCCTCCGGCGTCGTCGAGCGCTGCCAGCTCTTCGCGGCGGAGGAGGACGGCATGGAGGCGTTCGCCCTCGTGGCGGGTCCCGGAGCGAGCCTCGAGGTGGCCCCCGGCCCCGCAATGCTGGGCCAGTACGTCTACGTCGCAGGCGGCACCGTCGCCTACGGCGACGACAGCTACGGCCGGCTCTCGCTCGGCTGGCAAGGGCCCGACGACCCGCCGAGCACGCTGCACGCCGGACCCTCGGGCTGCCGGGTCGTCGTGGTGCGCTTCCCCTCGCCACCGACAGAGCGCCGCCCGGCTGCTTCCTGACCCGGGTCGGGCGACGCAATAGCCGTTTCAGGAA
>WQVT01000061.1 GCA_009785715.1 Acidimicrobiaceae bacterium
TCGGCATTGGGATGCTGGCGGATGTCGAGGATGCGGACCACCTCGACCCCGTCGAGCCCGCCGCCGATCTCCCTGACGCCGTCGACGACCAGGCCCAGGTTCGAGAGGGCCTCGGCGAGCTCGGCGACGGGCTGGTCGAACGGGGCGAAGTCACGGAGCCAGGACAGGGGTGCGAGCACGGAGTTCCGATCTACCTCTACTCAGAATTGCCGGAGGAAGCGCAGGTCGTTGTCGAGCAGGGTGCGCATGTCCGCGAGCCCCACCCGCACCTGCGCCAGGCGGTCGATCCCGAAGCCGAAGGCGAAGCCCGAGTACTCCTCGGCGTCGATCCCGACCGCGGCGAACACGGCCGGGTCCACCATTCCGCACCCGCCCAGCTCGATCCAGCCCGAGTGCGAGCAGGTTCGGCAACCCGCGCCTCCGCAGATCGGGCACGTGACCTCGAACTCGGCGGAGGGCTCCGTGAACGGGAAGTAGGAGGGGCGGAGCCTCGAGTGCACGTCGGGGCCGAAGTACGCAGTCGTGAACGCCTCGATCGTCCCCGCGAGGTCGCCGAAGGTGATCCCCCGGTCGACGACCAGCCCTTCGATCTGGTGGAACACCGGGAGGTGCCTCGCGTCCGGGGTGTCGCGGCGGTAGCACCGGCCGGGCGCCACGACGTAGATGGGTGGCTTTTCCGACTCCATGGTCCGCACCTGCACCGGCGACGTGTGGGTTCGGAGGAGCACGGTCTCGGGGGCGCCGAGGCGGAGATAGAGCGTGTCCCACATCCCACGCGCCGGGTGCGCCGGCGGCATGTTGAGCGCCTCGAAGTTGTACCAGTCGGTCTCCGCCTCGGGGCCCTCGGCCACGCTGAAGCCGAGGCTCACGAAGGTGTCCTCGAGCGCGTCGCGGGTCTGGGTGACGAGGTTGAGGTGACCCCTCCACGGCAGGGCCGGGTCACCTCCCCCAGAGTCCGTGCGCCCCGGTCCGCCCCAACCGGCGCCCAGGCTCATCGCCTCGGTGAGGTCGAGCCGGTCGGCGGCCAGCGCGTCGGCCCGGGCCCGGGCGTCGAGGTCGGCCCGGCGCGCACCGGCGAGCTCGACCAGGCGTGCCCGCGCCGCCTGGATGGCCTGGCCGAGGTCCCGGCGATCCTCCGGAGCGAACGTCGACAGCTGCCGCTGAAGGTCCCCCAGGCGGGATCGCCGGCCGAGCAGCGTCGATTCCAGCTCACGCAGCGTCTCGGCGTCCTCTGCGACCTCGAACGCCCTGGCCGCGCCGGCCTCGAACTCGGCCAGGGTGTCGCGGACGGCACTCTGCGGGGCGGTGTCGGTCACTGGCGGGACAACCTCATGAAGCACAAGTCTTTCAGGTCGGTGGGGCGGCCATCGAAGCGATTAGGCGGCGCTGGCGGGCGGCTTCGAAACACAGCACCGCAGCGGCCATCCCGACGTTCAGCGACTCGGCCCGCCCGGCCATGGGAATCGTGATCGCACCGTCGAGGAACGGGTCGAGCGTTGCAGGCAACCCGTTGGCCTCGTTGCCGAGCACGAGGGCGGTCGGCCCGCCCAGATCGACGGCGGAGTAGTCCTCGCCGCCGCGGGCGACGGTCGCCAGGCGGCGCAGCCCGGCCTCGCCCAGAGCCCGGAGCACGTCCTCGGGGGACGGGCCGACCGCCACGGGGACATGGAACAGCGCCCCGGCCGAGGCGCGCACCGTCTTCGGGTTGTACAGGTCGACCGATCCCGCGGCGAAGACCACCGCGTCCACGCCGGCGGCGTCTGCCGAGCGGAGCACGCTGCCCGCGTTGCCCGGATCCCGGAGCTCGACCAGGGTGACGACCAGCGCCCCCGGCCCAGCAGAGGGGGCCCCGGCGGCGGCGAGGGCCTCCTCGAGCGTGAGGTCGACCATCGAGACCACGCCGAGGATCGGCTGTGGAGTGACCGCGTCGGCCACCCGTACCAAGACGCCGGGCTCGAGGTCATAGACCCGGAGACCGGCGTCCAGGCACCTGGCCACCAGTGGTTCGGGGACCGGGCCGGCTGAGGGGTCCAGGTAGACCGACTCCACCGCTGCCCCGGCGTCGAGCGCCTCGGTGAGGAGCTTCGCTCCCTCGACCACGAACGCGCCCTCCGCCAGACGGGCACTGCGACGCGCGAGCAGGCGGCGGACGCGCTGCACGCGCTGGTGGCGGTAGGCCAGCCCGCTCAGGAGAGCGCTCCCGCCCCTAGGGAGGCTTAGGCGCTCGCCGGCTCGACGGGCTCGCGGGCGGCGTCGAGGGCGTGTTGGGCCACCTGGACGAGGGCGGCGAAAGCCGCGTCGTCACGCACGGCGAGGTCGGCGAGGATCTTGCGGTCGACCTCTACCTCGGCCAGCCGCAGGCCGGCAATGAAGCGGCTGTAGCTCATGCCGTGGGCGCGGCACGCAGCGTTGATCCGCTGGATCCACAGCTGGCGGAAGTCGCCCTTGCGCGCCCGGCGGTCGCGAAAGGCGTACTGCAGCGAATGCATGACCTGCTCGTGCGCCGCACGGTAGGTGCGGCTCTTATTGCCGTAGTAGCCCTGGGCTTGTTCCAGGACGGCACGACGGTGTTTCTTGCTGGAGACGGCACGCTTGACCCGGGCCATCACTTCTCCTTGATGTAGGTGGTGGGGATTTCGGTGGGTTGGATAGGAACGAGGGCCGCGCGGCTAGAGGCCGAGCAGGCGCTTGATCTGTCGCTCGTCAGCCGAAGAGACCTCGGCCGGGCGGCTGAGCCGGCGGGTCCGGGTGGACGACTTCTTCTCGAGCAGGTGGTTCTTGAAGGCGCGCCGGCGGCGCAGCTTCCCGCTGCCGGTGACCTTGATGCGCTTGGCTGCGCCTCGGTCCGTCTTCATCTTTGGCACTGCGTTCTCCTCTACGGCGTTCTTCTGTTGGGTGTGCGGGATCGACGCCTGCGCCCGCTGATCCGCTCCCGGGCGGTGAAAAGCGGGTGCCGGGCGCCACACCCGGCGCCCGATGGGGGGCTCCGGAGCCTAGCTGAGTTCAGGCGCCCGATACCGGGCGGCCGTCGCCCGGAGACTCAGGCTCCCGAGGATCAGGCTCCGGGCTGATTCGGTGTCGGCCCGCTGGCCGCGGCGACGGGCTGTTGGCGTGGAGCCGAGCCCACGTCTCCGTTGCCGGATCCGCCACCCGCCGTGCTCGGCGAAGTGGTGGCCGGCGAAGCGGTGGCCGGCGAGCCATTCGTCGCCCGCTCGCCGGCCGGAGCGGTCCGTCCGCCCACCTGGCTGCGGTTGGACTGGTTCGCCCCCTTCGCGGACGCCTGCTGGGCCCGGCGGTCCGGAGCGAGCACCATGATCATGTTCCGGCCGTCGAGCTTCGGCGCCATCTCCACCTTGGCGACATCGCCGACCTGCTCGGCCACCTGGTCGAGGATCTTCTTGCCGAGCTCCGGATGGCTCATCTCCCGACCCCGGAACATGATCGTGATCTTGACCTTGTGACCCTCTCCCAGGAACCGGCTGACCTGCCGGGTCTTGGTGTCGAAATCACCGGTGCCGATCTTGGGCCGGTACTTCATCTCCTTGATGCTCGTGCTCGTGGTCTTCCTGCGGGACTCTTTGGCCCGCTGCGCCGTCTCGTACTTGAAACGGTTGAAGTCCATGATCCGGGCGACTGGCGGCTTGGCGTCCGCCGCCACCTCGACGAGGTCGAGGTCCAGCTGGCGGGCTATGTTCAGAGCCTCCTGAATCGGCTTGACCCCGAGTTGATTGCCGTCAGGGTCGATGAGCCGAACCTCGGGAGCCCGGATCCGATCGTTGGTCCGGTGTTCGCTCTGTTCAGATGCAGGGGCTATTGCGACATCACTCCTTGTGATTGGTGTACCAAACTTCAGGCACAAAAGAAGGCGAGCGTCGAGAAACAACGCCCGCCTCCGGCGGTCGATCAACCCGGGCGCAGCTCTCCCTTCGCCACCTACGAGCAGCTCCGGGTCACTGGCCGGGTGGGGGACGGGTCCCCGCTTCCCGTATGCAGTTCAGCGCCTAGGGTATCGGACAATGAGCAGCTTGTGGACCCCGGATGGTGAACGGCCCATCCGCCGGGCGCAACCCGACCCCGAACCCCGCGTTGCGGAAGGGCCGGAGCGGGAGCCGACCGAGGCGGAGCTGGCGGCCGAGGACAGCGCGCTGGCCGAGGAGATGAAGCATCTCCAGGACGAGCTCGTGGCCGCGCCGGTCGAGGCCGTCATCGCCAACCACGCCGTCGGGCTCTTCAACCTCGCCGGCCTGCACCTGTCGCAGGATCCCCCGCACCTCGACGAGGCCCGCCTCGCGATCGACGCGCTCGCCGCCCTGCTCGAAGGCCTGACGGGGCGGCTCGGTCCGGACGAGACGACCCTCCGGGACGGCCTGGCGCAGATGCGGATGGCCTTTGTCCAGATCAGCGCCGCCCACCGCGAGGGCCCCGCCACCGGCACCTAACCCCCGGGGCGCACCGCCGCGGCCTCCCAGGCCCCCCGGCGAGCCGCGACGACCTCGAAGGTGACGCCGGTCCCGGCATCGATGGTCCGGGTCCCGTCGGCGATCTGTGTGCAGTGGAAGCGCCACCGCCGGCCGTCTTCGGACTCGACGGTGCCGAGGCCCGCCTCCTCGTCGAACTCCACGACCGTGCCGGTCTCGAAGACGGTTCCTGTCACGGAACGATCTTGGAGATCGGCAGCTCGATGATGTCCGTCGCCCCGTGGTCCTTGAGCGCCGGGATCAGCGTGTTGATCGTCTCCTTGGGCACCACCGCCTCGACGGCGTAGCCCTCGTCGCTGAAGAGCTTCGACACGGTCGGCGAGCGCATCGCCGGCACGAGGGAGATCACCTGGTCCAGGTGCTCCGCGTCCACGTTGAGCTTCACCAGCACCCGGGTCCGAGCGACCAGCGCACCCTGCAACAGGGTCAGGATCTGCTCCATCGAGTGGCGCTTGACCTCGTCGGCGTACGCGGCCGGGTTGGCGATGAGCTCCGTATAGCTGACCAGGATGGTGTCGATGATCTTCAGCCCGGCCGCCCGCAGCGCCCGACCGGTCTCCGTGAGCTCGACCACGGCGTCCGCGATCTCGGGGATCTTCGCTTCGGTCGCCCCATACGAGAGCTCGATATCGGCATCGATTCCGTGGCCGTCCATCCAGCGACGGGTCAGTTCCGGGTACTCGGTCGACACCCGCAGGTGCGCCGGGAGGTCGCTGACCTTCTGCGCCGGGTCGTTCTCCCCGATCGCCAGGACGAGCCGGATCGGCTGGGTGGTGGCCTTCGAGTAATACAGCTGGCCGAGACTGACCACGTCGCTCGAAGTCTCCTCGATCCAGTCCCGTCCGGTGATCCCGAAGTCGAACAGGCCCTCGGCGACGTACCGGGGAATTTCCTGCGGCCGGAGGATGCGCACTTCGTCGATCCGGGGATCCCTGATCGTCGCCCGGTACTCGACGTCCGAGCTACGCACCACTCCCAGGTCCGCCGCGTCGAACAACTCCATGGTGGCCCGCTCGAGCGAGCCCTTCGGTAGAACCAGGCGAAGCACGACGAGACCCTATCGGGCGACCTGGCGGAGGACGTCGACCATTTCGATCGCAGCGGTCGCCGACTCGAATCCTTTGTTGCCCGCCTTGGACCCCGCCCGCTCCAGGGCCTGCTCGAGATTCTCGGTCGTGAGCACCCCGAAGACGACGGGTATCCCCGTGTCGAGCGCCACCCGGGAGATGCCGGCGGCACACTGGCCCGCCACGAGGTCGTAGTGCGACGTAGCCCCACGGATCACGGCGCCGAGCGTGATCACCGCGTCGTAGATGCCAGAGGTGGCGAGCTTCGCCGCCAGTAGGGGCAGTTCGTACGCTCCGGGGACCCAGGCGAGCGTGACGTCGTCATCCGCGACGCCGTGGCGGCGGAGCCCGTCGGTGGCGCCGGCAACCAAACGGTCGACGACCAGCTCGTTGAACCGACTGGCGGCGATGGCGATCTTCATGCCCGTGCCGTCGAGCCGCCCGCTGATCACCCTGCCCATCAGGTCGCCTCGCTCTCGGAGGAGTCGAACGTCTCGGGGGAATCCAGGAGGTGTCCCATCCGCCGGCGCTTGGTCTCCAGATAGCGAACGTTCTCCGGGTTCGGCTCGGTCTGTATCGGAACCCGCGAGGTGATCTTGAGCCCGAAGCCCTCGAGGCCTCCCCGCTTGGCCGGATTGTTGGTGAGCAGGCGCATGTTGGTGACGCCGAGGTCCACGAGGATCTGTGCGCCTATCCCGTACTCGCGGCTGTCGATCGGCAACCCGAGCTCCAGGTTCGCGTCCACCGTGTCGAGACCCCCGTCCTGCAGCTCGTAGGCCCGCAGCTTGTGCGCGAGCCCGATCCCGCGGCCCTCGTGGCCGCGCAGGTACACGACGACGCCGACGCCCTCGGCGGAGACCCGCTGCATGGCCGCGTGGAGCTGACTGCCGCAGTCGCAGCGCAGGGAGCCGAAGACGTCACCGGTCAGGCACTCGCTGTGGACCCGGACGAGGATGTTGTCGGCCCCGGCAGGGTCGCCCATCACGAACGCCAAGTGGGTTTCGTGCTCCAGCGTGCTCTCGTAGGCGACGCAACGGAACACGCCCCACGGCGTCGGCAGCCGCGCCTCCGCCGTCCGCCGGACCAGCTGCTCGGTCTGCCGGCGGTGGCGGATCAGATCGGCGATCGTGATCATCACCAGCCCGTGCTCGGCGGCGAAGCGCTCCAGTTCCGGGCGGCGGGCCATCTCCACCCCGTCGGCGGAGACCACTTCGGAGAGCACGCCGGCGGGGGTCAGCCCGGCCAGGCGGGCGAGGTCGACCGCCGCCTCCGTGTGCCCGGCCCGCACCAGCACCCCGCCGTCCCGGGCCCGCAGCACGTGCAGGTGTCCGGGCCGCGCCAGGTCGGCCGGCCTGGTGCCGGGGTCGACCAGCGCCCTCGCTGTCCGGGCGCGATCGGCGGCCGAGATCCCGGTGGTGGTCCCGGCCTTGGCGTCCACGGTCACGGTGAAGGCCGTGCGCTGGGCCTCGGTGTTGCGAGCGACCATCAGCGGGAGGTCGAGCTCGTCGGCCCGCTCGGCGGTGATCGAGGCGCAGATCAGGCCCGACGTGTGCCGCACGAAGAACGCCATCCGCTCGGGCGTGGCGTGTTCGGCGGCCATGATCAGGTCGCCCTCGTTTTCGCGGTCCTCATCGTCGACGACGATGACGATCTCCCCTCGCCCGATGGCCGCCACCGCCTCCTCGACTGACGCCACGCTCACGACGAGATCTCCTGATACGGGGTGGCGGCACCGGCGGCCAGCAGCCGCTCGACGTACTTGGCGACCACGTCGACCTCGAGGTTCACCGGGTCGCCGGCCTTGCGGTCGGCGAAGTTCGTCGCCGCGATGGTGTGCGGGATCAGGGCGACGCTGAAGCCGTCGTCGAACACCCCGACCACGGTCAGGCTGACGCCATCGACGGCCACCGACCCCTTCGGGACCAGGTACCGGAGCAGTTCGGCCGGGACACGCACGCGCAGATCCGGAGGGGGTGAGACCACGGTGCCCACCCCGTCCACGTGGCCTTGCACCAGATGCCCACCGAGGTGGTCCTCCAGCCGGACCGGCCGCTCGAGGTTCACCGGGTCACCGGGCGCCAGCGAGCCGAGGTTGGTTCGGGAGAGGGTCTCGTCGACAGCGTCCGCCGCCCACCACCCCTCGCCGAGCGCCACCACGGTCAGGCAACACCCGTTGACCGCGATCGAGTCCCCGACCGCCGCCCCCTCGACCACGACGGACGCGTCGAAGGCGATGCGGGTGGTCTCCCCCGAGCGCTCGAGGCTCATTCGCTCAAGACTCCGCAGGTGCCCCGTCTCTTCGACCAGTCCGGTAAACATGAGACAAATTTAGGGCAAGAGGTCGATCCGCACGTCGGGACCGAGCCGGCTGACCCCGACGATCCGGCCCCGCCAGGCATCCGCCATCGTCGGCGCCCCCGGGCCGGCGAAGAGGGGGACGCCGTCGTCGCCACCGAGCAGCGCCGGCGCAAGGTAGAGGACGTAGCGGTTAACGAGGCCCTCGCGGTGGAACCGGTGGGCAACCTGTGCCCCGCCCTCCACCAGCACCTGGAGCACCCCTTCCGCCCCGAGACGGTCAAGCAGTGGGCAAAGGTCGCCGGTGTGCTCGAGGGCGGGGTGCACCGCCGCTCCGGCCGGCGCCGAACCGAGCACCACCCGCCGCGGGCTCTCGCCCTCAACGTCCCGGACCGTCAGCGCCGGGTCGTCGGCCCGGACCGTCCCCGCCCCGACCACGATCGCGTCGCTCTCGGCCCGGAGGCGATGGACGTCGGCCCTGGCCGGCGCCGAGGTGATCCACCGGCTCGTGCCGTCCGGTGCGGCGATACGGCCGTCGAGGGTCGCGGCCAGCTTCAACACGACGTACGGGCGGCCGGTGCGCCGGTGGACCAGGTACGGCTCCAGGCAGGCCTCCACCTCGTCGCCGAGGACGCCGACCTCGACCTCGATCCCCGCGGCGCGGAGCGCCTCCACGCCCCGTCCCGCCACCTTCGCGTCCGGGTCGAGGGTCCCCACGACCACCCGGCCGACCCCGGCGGCGATGAGGGCGTCCGTGCACGGCGGGGTCCGTCCGTGGTGGGCACAGGGCTCCAGGGTGACGTACACCGTCGCTCCCTTGGCGTCCTCGCCGGCGAGCTCCAGTGCCACCACCTCGGCGTGGGGACCGCCCGGGGGTTCGGTGGCGCCGAGGGCGACCGGTCCGTCCCCCGCCGGGACCACCACCGCCCCCACCCACGGGTTGGGTGAGGTCCGCTGGCGGGCGGTCGCCGCCGCCGCCAGCGCCTCGCCCATCCACTCCCGGTCCTCGTCGGACGTCAAGGGTGTGGGTGGTGCGTCGGCTCGTCGGCGAGGAGCGCCAGCGCGTGGGGGATGACGTCGAGCACCGCCCCCAGGCA
>WQVT01000062.1 GCA_009785715.1 Acidimicrobiaceae bacterium
CTGCATCAGGATCACCACGTGCTCGATATCGCCGAGGCTCGCCGGAGATGCCGCGGCGGCGAGCGCCCGTTCGATCAGACGGCCGCCCGAGGCGCTGAGGCCGGTCGCCGTCGCCGCCGCGCCAACGGCGAGGCCGCCGGCCAGGAACCTGCGCCGGGTGACCCGGCCACCGGCCGCCTTCTCGGCGGTCTCGTCCGTCTCGTCGGTCACGATGGAACCCCTTCCGCGTTCGTGCTGTGGACGCTAGGGGCGGGAGGTTGCTTCCAAGTGAGGAAGGGTTGAACCGCCGAGGAAGTTTCACCCGACTAGGTCCGCACGGCCCGCGCCAGTTTCGTGAGCACCGAGGGTGCCACCCAGGGGGTGACCAGCTCGAGGAGCTCGGTGGTCGTCCGCGTCCCCTCGAGCACCCACCTTGAGAACATCCCTTCGTCCATCCATGTGGCCAGGTACGGGTCGACCAACGCCGGGAGCCAGTCGCCCTCCATCGCCTGCAGACGCAGCCGGGACCAGGTCCACGCGCTCGCCGACACCACACGTGCGCGGTCGAGTGTCGTCCCCGTCAGGGGGACACCGATCGCCCGCAGCGCCTCAGCGGAAGGATGCATCTCGCGCACCTGCTTCCAGCTGAGCCTGGAGGTGTCGTCCTCGCCGGCGGCCAGGACGTTCGCCAACCAGAGCCGGGCGACAAACTCCGCGGCCGGAAACTCGGGCGGGGCGGTAGGGAGGCCGAAGCAACGCCGCAGCGCGTCGACCAGCCGGCCCGTCTCCGGAGGAGCGGGGATGAGCGTCCCGTCTCCGAGCCACGTCCGCCCGGCCATCCGTCCGGAGCGATCCGTCAGGCAGATGGCGCGGGCCGACATCCCCCCGGGTGGGACGTAGATCGGCTTGCCGGCGGCTCCGTCTGCGCCCAGGTGTGCCCTCCGCATTCGTCGGTTGCCCTCGGCAGGCTCGTAGTGGTGCGCGCGGCCGACGCCGACGATCGCCACCGCGACACAGTGATGTGGCGCCGCGTAGCCGATCAGTCCGGGTAGGTCGCGGTCGATCTCGAACACCTCGTCCTCCGGCCCGGTGTCGTCCGCGATCACGCGCACCCACACGGTCGGGCTGTCCTCGGGGATCGCCTGCTCCAGGCGTTCGAGCATCTGGCCCAGGTGCTCGTCGGCTTCCTTGTCCGGGGGTGGGAGCAGGTCCCGGGCGTCGAACGCCGGCCCTTCGTCTGGCTCGCGTGAGTCGTCGAAGTCGTCCGAGTCGTCGAAGTCGTCGAAGTCGTCGAAGTCATAGATGTCGTCCGTGGGGTCGGGGCGATCGAAGCGTTCCGGCTCGTCGCAGCCGAGGATGTCCTCGGCGGGCCCGCGCTCGTCGGCGGCGTGTGGCATGGATGGTCCTCTCTTTCGGGGAATCGCGCCTCCTCCCGAGCTCGGGTGGAAGGGGCTTGCCTGTCTTTTCGAGGGGCCGGTCCGAGCCCGACAGATGCGGGACCTCTGCTACACGGCGGCTAGGCGTTCACGCCGCGGCGAGGCGGCGGTAGGCCTGGACGATCTCCGAGCGCACCTGGTCCGGGTCGTCTCTCAGTTGTGTCCACGTGTACACGAGGATCTGCCACCCCTCGATGCGGAGGCGGTTCCGTCGGGCGTGGTCTTCTGCGACTTTCACGGGGTCGTGATGCCAGGCGTATCCGTCGACCTCGATACTCAGCTTCAGGGCCGGGTACGCGAAATCCAGGCGGTACGAGCCGTCCGCACCGGCGACGTACTCGACCTCCGGCAGCGGCAGGCCGGAGCCGGCGATCAGTCGCGCCATCCGGCTCTCCAGGACGCTCGGTGCCGGCGCCCCGAGGTAGCCCATGCTCGTCAGGTTCGTGCGGAGGGGTGCCACGCCCCGCAGGCCGCTTCGGTTCGGATCGACCGCCGCCGCCAGATCGGAGAAGCGCACGAGCTGGTCCGCCAGCGCCCGGTCGATCGCACCGGGAAGCCGGCCGGGGGACTGCGCCCCGAGGTCGATCAGCGTTCGCGCCGGATCGGTCACGCGCAGGCCCTGCCGGGAACGGGTGGCGAACGGCGAGCGGGTCCGGTGGACCTGCACCCCCGCCAGCCGGTGGCCGCCGCCGTACGGGACGAGCAGGTGGACACGCGCGGGCGCATCGGGGACCATGCCCCACGCCCACGCGGCCGAGCCGTGGGAGAGCGCGGCCCGCGGCCCCGCCGCCGCCAGTGCGGCTGCAGACGCGACGACGACGGTCGATTCCCGCCGGTCGACCTCGGCGTAGACGCCCGGGTGCGCCCGGCGGAGCCGCTCGTGGCGAACGAGCGTCCGTAACTCGCGCGAGCTGATGCCCAAGATCAACGCCTCATCGGTGGTGATCACCCCGTGGTGCCCACTCAGCCACCGGTTGAGCCGTTGCTCTTTGACATCTCTCATGCTTCTTCATGCTATCCGAGGTTTGGAGTGGGCAAAAGGGCCTTGTCGTGGGCACGGCTTTGTGAGTGATCTCCGTCCATGTGACTGATTCCCAGACATGTGCGCGCAGACAGGTCAATAGGCGTCGCCATCTGCCCACATGGACGCGATCTGCTCACATGGACGCGTCTGGCTCACAAAGGGCGCCCCGCCGCTGGCCAGGGTCCGGCCAGCCGCCGGCCAAGGGCGCCGGCCAAGGGCGCCGGCCAGCCGCCGGCTAGGCGGGGGAGTGCAGGGGGATGCTCAGCCGAGCCCGCAGGCGACCCTGTTGATCGCGGTCCAGGGTCAGCTCCCCGCCAGCCGGCGCCAGTGCTGACAGCACGGCCTCGGTGTCGCTGGCGACCCGGTCCGGCCCGTCGAAGCCCTCACAGACCACGATGGCGGTCAGGCGCTCCTCCCAGAGATGGACGTAGAGGTCGTAGGCCTGGCAGTGGCGGGCCAGGGCCTCGAGCAGGGCCTGCACGCCGGCGAGGAGCAGCATGGACCTGCCCGCCGGCGGCTCGTCGTGCAGCGACGTCCGCAGGGCTCCGGGCGTGCCGGTCTCCTCCCGGATCCGCGAGACCTCCTCGTCCAGGACCTCGGCCAGCGTGACCTCGGCCCATGCGCCCTCGGGGTGGCCGCCCTCGAGCGTCAGGCTCGCCACTTGCCGGCTGAGCCACTCCTGGCGGATCCGGGCGAGCGACCACAGCGCCGCGAGTGTCGCCCCGGTCTGTGGGCCCGAGTCCAGGCCCGGATCCTCCGCTCCGGTCCGGGTCGCTACCGAGGCACCCCCGCTGACTCCGGCCCCTGCCGCGGCCTCGGCCGCACCCGAGCCGCCACTGCCACCGGCCGAGGACTCCTGGATCGCCGCCAGCTCGGCCCGGGCGGCGTCGGCAGCGGCTCTGGCGCCGGCGGCTTCCCCACGCTGGGCGCGCGCCTCGTCCTGCGCGGCCTGCGCCTCGTCGCGGGCGGACTTCGCCTGGCCGCGGGCGTCGGCCAGCTCGCCGCGGGCGGTATCGAGCTCTGCGGTGGTCTGCGCCGACTCGGCGCGGGCGGCGTCGAGCTGCTCGTGGGTCTGCCGGCCCGCCGCCCGGTTGCGGATCAGCGCGCCGGCCAGGGCGCCGCTGAGCAGGGCCAGCAGCACGACCACGATGATGAGGGCGATCACGAGGGCTTCGCTTCGACCACCCGGAGGTGGAGCTCGCTCAGTTGGGCCGGGGTGACCCGGCCCGGGGCGCCCATCAGCAGGTCCCTGGCGGCCTGGTTGAGCGGGAAGGCGATGACCTCACGGAGGTTCTGCTGGTCCTCGAGCAGCATCAGGATGCGGTCAAACCCGGGGGCGATGCCGGCGTGGGGTGGCGGTCCGTAGTGGAACGCGTTCCAGAGGGCCGGGAACGACTCGCGGAGGCGGTCCTCCTCGTAGCCGGCGATGGCGAACGCCTTGGTCATGATGTCCGGGCGGTGGTTGCGCACGGCCCCGGACGACAGCTCGAGGCCATTGCAGACCAGGTCGTACTGGTAGGCGAGGATGTCGCCGGGGTCCTGCGTCTCCAGCGCCGAAAGCCCACCCTGCGGCATCGAGAACGGGTTGTGGGAGAAGTCCCACGCCCCGGTGTCCTCGTTCCGCTCGAACATCGGGAAGTCGACCACCCAGGCGAAGGCCAGGTGTCCGGGGTCGGCCAACCCCAGTTCGCTTCCCAAAGAGGAGCGCACCGCGCCGAGCGGCTCCGACACGCGTGCCCGGGGCCCGACGCCGGTCAGCACCGCGTCCCCCGGCCCGGCCCCCACCGAGCGCGCGATGGCCTCGATCTCCGGGCCGGTCAGCTTCCGCGCCAGCGGCCCCCGGGCACCCTCAGCCTCCCCGGCCACATACGAGGCGTCGAGCTGCAGCCAGCTCCCGATCACGCCCACCTTGCGGGCCGCCTCGGCGAACTCGTCGAACCAGCGCCGAGGCCGCGCGGCCGATCCCGGCGCCAGCAGCGCCCGGATCCGATCACCCCGAGCCGCCGCCTCCGTGAACATCGGCAGCTCGGTCCGCCCGCCGAGATCCGAAGTCAGGTCGGCGATCCGCAGGTCGAAGCGGAGGTCCGGCTTGTCCGTCCCGTACCAGTCGAGGGCGTCGGCGTACGCCAGGCGCGGGAACGGCGCCTCGCTCCGCTTCGCCGTCAGCTCCCTCACCACCCTCGTCATGAGCAGCTCGATCTCGTCGAACACGTCGTCCTGGGTGGCGAAGGCCATCTCGAGGTCGATCTGGTAGAACTCGCCCGGCGTGCGGTCCGCCCGGGACGCCTCGTCCCGGAAGCACGGGGCGATCTGGAAGTACCGCTCGACGCCGCCGGCCATCAGCAGCTGCTTGAACTGCTGCGGGGCCTGGGGGAGGGCGTAGAACTCGCCCGGATACAGGCGCGACGGCACGAGGAAGTCGCGGGCCCCCTCGGGCGATGACGCGGTCAGGATCGGCGTCTGGACCTCGAGAAAGCCGCGCTCTGCGAGGTGGGTTCGAACCAGTTGGGCAAATTGGGCGCGTTTGGCCAACCGCTCGACGAGTGGTCCACGCCGCATGTCCAGATAGCGGTACCGCAGCCGCGCCTCGTCGCCCACCTCACTTTCCCGTTCGACGGGGAAGGGGAGGACGTCCGCCTCGGCGAGCACCTCGACCGCCGAGACGGCCACCTCCACCGTGCCCGTCTCGAGCTTGGGGTTGACTGTCTCGGTGCTGCGCGCCACGACGGTGCCAACCACGCTGACGGTGCTCTCCACCCGCAGGCCCTCGAGGACCGCCCCCGCCTCCTCGCCGGGATGGGCGACGAGCTGGACCAGCCCGCTCGCGTCCCGCAGATCGACAAAGAGGAGCCCGCCGTGGTCCCGCTTGGCGGCGAGCCACCCGGCCAGGCGAACCGTGGCGCCCACGTCACCCTGGCGCAGGTCACCGCCGCGGCGGTCCCGGTAGCGGTTGACGGCGAGGGGCGCAGTGTCGGGCATAGCAACTAGAGAGGCTACCGGGCTACTCCAGCAGGCCCGAGAGTTGTTGCTTCAGTGCAGCCAGCTCCTCGGAGAGCGCTGCCACCTGGGCCTCGAGCGCCGCGAGGCGGGCGGCCGTCGACGGCCCCCTTTCCCCAACTTCCAACTCCGAAGCGGCCAGGACCTCCTCGGTGACCTCGCCCGCCAGCAGGTGCATCCACCGTTCCTCGCGCTGGCCGGGCCGGCGCTCGAGGCGGACGACCCAAGGGTCGGCGTAGCGGTTCTTGAGGCGGTGCAGCACCCCCTCCGCACCGCCGAGGTCCTCGAGGCCCTGGTAGCGCTCGGTGCGGGTGCGCAGCTCGTTGACCGTCTGGGGGCCACGCAGGGCGAGGACGGCCAGGACGGCCAGCTCGCCCGGCCCGAGCTCCCACGCCTCGCCGGCGACGTGGCGGTACTTGTCGGCCCGACCACCCGGCTGGTGCGCCACCCGGACCAGGCCGGCAGCCCGCAGCGAGTCCAGCACCGGCACCACGTCGTCGGTCGTGTAGGAGACCACCGGCTGGCGGTTCGAGGTCTGGTTGCACCCGAGCAGCAGCCCGTTCATCGTGAGCGGGTACTGGTCCGGGGTCGTCGCTTCCTTCTCGATCAGCACGCCGAGCACCCGTAGCTGCTCGGGGCTCAATGGGTCCACGAGGGGGAGTGTAGGAGTGGCCGCGAGCGCTGGCCACAGACCAGACTGTCCTGGAAAGCGATTGACGAGGGAGCACGGCATGGCGAGCAGCGACAGCTTTGGATCGCGGGGGACCCTGGCGGTCGGGGACCGGACCTACGAGATCTTCCGGCTGTCCGCCCTCGCCGGACGCTTCGACGTGGCACGCCTCCCGTACTCGCTCAAGGTCCTGCTCGAGAACCTGCTGCGCAACGAGGACGGGGTCAGCGTCAACCCCGCCGACATCGAGGCGCTGGCGGGCTGGGACCCCTCCGCAGAGCCCGACACCGAGATCGCCTTCGCCCCCGCCCGGATCCTGATGCAGGACTTCACGGGGGTGCCGGCGGTCGTGGACCTGGCGGCGATGCGCGACGCGATGGTCGCCCTGGGCGGCGACCCGGCGGCCGTCAACCCCCTGATCCCCGCCGAGCTGGTCATCGACCACTCCGTTATTGCCGACGCCTATGGCACGGCGCAGGCGTTCGCCCACAACGCCGAGCTCGAGTTCTCCCAGAACGTCGAGCGCTACCGGTTCCTGCGCTGGGGACAGACGGCCTTCGACACCCTGCGGGTGGTTCCCCCGGACACCGGCATCTGCCACCAGGTGAACCTCGAGTACCTGGCGCGGGTCGTGTTCGCGAACGAGGACGGTCAGGCGTACCCCGACACGTTGCTCGGGACCGATTCGCACACGACGATGATCAACGGTCTCGGCGTCCTCGGCTGGGGCGTCGGCGGCATCGAGGCCGAGGCCGCCATGCTCGGCCAGCCGGTGTCGATGCTGATCCCCAGGGTGGTGGGCTTCAAGCTGACCGGCTCCCTGCCGGCGGGGGCGACGGCGACGGACCTCGTGTTGACCGTGACCGAGATGCTGCGCCGCCACGGGGTGGTCGGCAAGTTCGTCGAGTTCTACGGCGAGGGCGTGTCGGCGGTCCCGCTGGCGAACCGGGCGACGCTCGGCAACATGTCGCCCGAGTACGGCGCCACCTGCGGCATCTTCCCGATCGACGACGAGTCGCTCCGCTACCTGGAGCTGACCGGTCGCTCGCCCGAGCAGATCGCCCTCGTCGAGGCCTACGCCAAGGAGCAGGGGCTGTGGCACGACCCGGCGCGCGAGGCGGTGTATTCAGAGACCCTGGAGCTCGACATGGGCACCGTCGTGCCCTCGCTGGCCGGGCCCGCCCGGCCGCAGGACCGGGTGCCGCTCGACGGGGCGAGGGAGGCGTTCCGGTCGGCGTTGAGCGACGGTGGCCGGGCGTCGAACCCCACTCCCGTGACCCTCGCGGACGGCAGGAGCTTCGACCTCGACCACGGTCACGTCGCCATCGCCGCCATCACCTCGTGCACCAACACCTCGAACCCCTCGGTGATGGTGGCGGCCGGGCTGCTGGCGAAGAAGGCGGTGGAGCGGGGCCTCACCGTCAAGCCGTGGGTCAAGACCACGCTCGCCCCGGGCTCCAAGGTGGTCCAGGAGTACTACGAGCGGGCCGGGCTCACCCCCTACCTCGACAAGCTCGGTTTCAACCTCGTCGGGTTCGGTTGCACGACCTGTATCGGCAACTCCGGGCCGCTGCTCCCCGAGATCTCCGCCGCCGTCGCGTCCGGCGACCTGGCCGTCGTCTCGGTGCTGTCGGGGAACCGCAACTTCGAGGGGCGGATCGGTCCCGATGTGCGGATGAACTATCTGGCGTCACCCCCGCTCGTGGTGGCCTACGCCCTGGCCGGGACGATGGACGCCGACCTCGTTCACTCCCCGCTGGGTGAGGATTCGACGGGCGCCCCGGTGTACCTGGCTGACATCTGGCCGGCGCCGGACGAGGTGGCTGCGGTGATCGAGTCCTCGGTCCACTCCGATCTCTTCCGCTCCTCCTACGGCTCGGTGTTCGAGGGCGACTCGCGCTGGCAGTCGTTGGAGGTGCCGACCGGCGACTCCTACGAGTGGGACAACCGCTCCACCTACGTGCGCAACCCGCCCTATTTCGAGGGGATGCCCGCCACCCCCGGGCCGCTGTCCGACGTGACCGGGGCCAGGGTGCTCGCCATGCTCGCCGACAGCATCACGACCGACCACATCTCGCCGGCGGGCAACATCCGCGCCGACGGCCCGGCCGGCCGCTGGCTGGTCGACGGCGGCGTCGATCCCGGGGAGTTCAACTCCTACGGGGCCCGCCGGGGCAACCACGAGGTGATGATCCGGGGCACGTTCGCCAACATCCGGCTCCGGAACCAGCTGGCGCCCGGGACGGAGGGCGGCGTCACCCGGCACCTGCCCGACGGGGAGACGATGTCGATCTACGACGCCTCCCGGCGCTACCAGGCGGACGGCGTGCCGCTCGTGGTGCTGGCGGGCAAGGAGTACGGGACGGGGTCGTCCCGGGACTGGGCGGCGAAGGGGACGTTCCTGCTCGGCGTGAAGGCCGTGCTGGCGGAGAGCTTCGAGCGCATCCACCGCTCGAACCTCGTCGGGATGGGCATCCTCCCGCTGCAGTTCCTCGACGGGGACTCGGTGGCCACGCTCGGCCTGACCGGCTCGGAGATCTTCAACGTGACGGGGTTGGCCGGGCTGGCCTCGGACGCGCCGTTCCCCAAGAACCTGACGGTGACCGCCGACGGGAAGCCGTTCCAGGTGACGTTGCGGATCGACACCCCGAAGGAGGAGGAGTACTACCGCCACGGGGGGATCCTGCAGTACGTGCTGCGGCAGTTGCGGGCCCGCTCGTAGCGGGCATGCACCCTGGGCCCGGGGAGGTGCAGGAGGTGCTCGTGCTCTATCTCTCGAACTCCTCGCTCGAGGGCCGGGTCGTGGCGTGGTCGCGCTTCGACCC
>WQVT01000063.1 GCA_009785715.1 Acidimicrobiaceae bacterium
GCGCAGGGATGCTCGGACAGGTATTCGACGATCGCTCGCCGGGTCGGGTCCCCGAGGGCCTCCAGTGCTCGTGCGTTAGTCATAACTTACGGTAAGTGTAGGCTTACGCATTCGAATGTCAAGCGTTTGACCTCACATTCGGGGCAGGCTGATCGTTTACCAAGCATGAGCACGTACACGTCCCCCAGATCACGGATGGGCAAAAGTCGCCTCGGCGGCGTCCCGACGGCGCTGGACGAGCCCGACGCGCCAGGCCAGCTTCGACTGCCGCTCCCGGACGGGGCACCGCCGCCACCGGTCAGCCGCAGCGAGCCACGACCCGGGGTCGTCCACATCCGCGGCTGGCTCACGCCCGCCGCACAGCGGCGCCTCGTCGAGGACTTCCGTCGCTGGGCCCTTCCGCCGGCCGGTCTGCGCCACCCGCGGGTCCCCTCCGGTCACCTGATGAGCGTGCAGTCGGTGTGCCTGGGCTGGCACTGGCAGCCGTATGCCTACTCGCGCACGGCGGACGACACCGACGGCGCCCCGGTCAAGCCGCTCCCCGTCGACCTCGCCGACCTCGCAAAGGCGGCGGTGCTCGACGCCTACGGCGGGTCTGACGCCTTCGCCTACGAGCCCGACGCGGCGATCGTCAACCTCTACCAGCCGGACGCCCGCCTCGGCCTGCACACCGACGGCGAGGAGCCCTCGCCGGCGCCGGTGGTGACCATCAGCGTGGGTGACGACTGCGTCTTCCGGTTGGCGGGCGTGGGCTACCGCACCGGGCCGTTCACCGACCTCACGCTCGCCTCGGGCGACCTGCTCGTCTTCGGCCGTGAGGCGCGGCGCGTCTACCACGGCGTGCCCCGCGTGATCGGTGGGACTGCGCCGCCCGGCCTCGGCCTCCCGCCCGGCCGGCTCTCCGTCACGATCCGCCAGACCGGGCTCGAGGGCTGAGCGGTTCCGCCGCCGTTCGAGACCGTGGTGGCCGAGCAGGGCCCGACCGTCTGGCGGGTGTGCCGGGCGCTCCTCGGCCAGGCCGACGCAGAGGACGCCTGGTCGGAGACCTTCCTCGCCGCCCTGCGGGCGTACCCCCGCCTCCGCCGTGACAGCAACGTCACCGGTTGGCTCGTGACGATCGCCCACCGCAAGGCCCTCGATCAGCTCCGCGCCCGCGCCCGCCGGCCGGTGCCCACGGCAGACCTACCGGAGGCGGCGGGGGAGCCGGCCGAGTCCGACGGCGGGCTGGCCGAGGCCCTGGAGGCGTTGCCCCCCAAACAGCGGGGCGCGGTCGTGTACCGCTACCTCGCAGACCTTCCTTATTCCGAGATCGCCGACTTGCTCGAGTGCAGCGAGGCGGCGGCCCGGCGCAGCGCATCCGACGGGATCGCCAAGCTGCGCCGCCTGTATCCAAATGGAGTACCTCTATGACCACCACCCCGTTGCTCGCTGCGCTCCATGAACGGCTCGCCGAGCGCGCCGAGGCCGAGGGCATCCTCGACGTCGCCTACCGCGTGATCGACAGCCCCTTCGGCCCCCTTCTCCTCGCCGCCACCCCCGAGGGGCTGATCCGGGTGAGCTACGCCATCGAGGATCACGACCGGGTCCTCGCTCGCCTGGCCGAGCAGGTCAGCCCCCGGATCCTCGAGGCCCCCGCAAGACTGGATCGCGCCGCCGCGCAGCTGGACGAGTACTTCGCCGGCCGGCGCCGGCGCTTCGACCTGCCGCTCGACCTCCGGCTGGCCCGTGGCTTCCGCCTCCAGGTCCTCGAGCACCTGCCGTCGATCGGCTACGGGACCACCGAGAGCTACGCCTCGGTGGCCGCCGCGTCCGGTCGCCCGACGGCGGTGCGCGCCGCCGCCGGGGCGTGTTCCCACAACCCCTTGCCGTTGGTGATCCCCTGCCACCGGGTCGTCCGCAGCGACGGCTCGCTCGGCGGGTACCTGGGTGGCACGGAGGTCAAACGGACGCTGCTCGACCTCGAGGCGGCGGCATGACCGGCGTCGCCGGCCGCGTCGCCGCCCTCGACTGGGAGGCGGCGGAGGCCGGGCTCGACGACGCCGGCTGCGTCGTGGCCGGCACGGTCCTGGGTGACGGCGAGCGGGCCGGGCTCGCCGCCCTCTACGACGACGATGCCCGCTTTCGGGCGACGATCAACATGGCCGCCCATCGCTTCGGCGAGGGCGAGTACCGCTACTTCGGGTACCCGCTCCCGGGGTTGGTCGCCGAACTGCGGGAGGCGTTCTGGCCGCATCTGCTGCCCGTCGCCCGGCGCTGGGCCGAGCGACTCGGCCGGCCGTCGCCGTGGCCCGACGAGCTCGCCGACTGGCTCGAGCGTTGCCACCGGGCGGGCCAGCATCGCCCGACGCCGTTGATGCTCCGCTACGGGGCCGGCGACTGGAACGCCCTGCACCGGGATCTCTACGGGGACCTGGTGTTCCCCCTGCAGGTGGTGATCGGCCTGGACCGCCCGGGGCGTGACTACACCGGCGGCGAGTTCGTCACGGTCGAGCAACGCCCCCGCGCCCAGTCACGCGCCACGTCCCTCTCCATCGGCGCCGGTGAGGCACTGGTCTTCACCACCCGCGATCGCCCGGTCCGAAGCGCCCGGGGGGCTTCGGCCGCACCGATGCGCCACGGCGTGAGCGTGGTGCGCAGCGGCCGGCGCCGCACCCTCGGCCTGGTCTTCCACGATGCCGCCTGAGCGCAGCTGGCGCCTGATCGGGGCCGACGGGCGTCCCTACGACAGTCCCCGTCCGGGGACGCTCGGCGGCCACCGGCGCGGCCGGATCTACGGCCGGCTCGACTGCCCCTCCGCACTCCGGGCGATCGGGCGGGGCGGCTACGTCGCCGACCGGGTGTTCTTCGCGGACGAGGACACGGCGCGCGCCGCCGGGTACCGACCCTGCGCCGTGTGCCTGCCCGAGGCCTATCGCCGCTGGCGGGTCCGTATGCTCACGGGACCTTGATCGGAGGTCGGTTGTGGGGCGAAGCGTTTTCCGACTGGTGGCCACCATGGTCGGGGTGCTGGCGCTGGTCGGCATCTGGCCGGCGGGGCGGGCCTCCGCCCTCAGCATCCATTTGACCCACCTCTCCGTCACCCCCTCCAAGGGGTTGGTCTCGGACGAGGCGGTGCGCGTCTCGGTGAGGGGTGGCTACGCGGGCACCACCTACGCCGTGACGGTCTGCGGGCCGAAGGTGCTCGAATTGCTGCTCGGCTCGGCCGAGGACGGCTGCGACGCCACGCACAACGACATCGTCACGGTCGATGCCGGCGGGCACGCGGCGACCACCCTCGAGGTGCCGGCGGTGTTGACGACGGCGGATGGCGCCGTGGACTGCCGGCGGGGCGGGTGCTTCCTTTCGCTGCTCGCCCTGCACGGCACCGGCACCTTCGGGCTCGGAGACCTGCTGGTGAAGGGGCTGTCGTTCGCCGGCGACGCGTGCGCCCTGGACCGCTGCGCCGTTCCCACCGACGCCTGGGACCCGAGCCTCGGTCAGCCGCTGCATGTGGACCGAGCGGTACGGCCGGTGGGGAGCCCGATCTCGGTCACCCTCCGACCCGGACCCGCCGGCACGCTCTCGGCGGCCGGCTCGGTCACGGGCCCCGACGAGGGGAACGGGCTCGCCACCGCCGGTGATCCCCCCTCAGGCGGGTCGGCGCTCACCGGCGAGGGGCTGCTGCGGCTCGACCTCGAGGCGCCGGGCACGTCATGGGGGCCCGGCGTGCCGAGCTCGACCGTCGTGGACGCCACCCTCACCGACCTCGACACCGGCCGCCGGGTCGGCACGCAGCAGTTCGTCCTCTTCTGGGGCGCCGCCCCGTTCGTCTACGCCGGCTTCGCCGGCGGGGTCACCACGGCCCACCGCTACCGGGTGACCGTCGAGGCCGAGCCGCCCGCCGCTGCCGGTGGGCTGTCGCAACCGGCGGCGCACCACAACCCCGTCGTCGTCCTGAAGGGCGCCGAGCTCGAGGTGGTGCCGCCTTCCGACCCGTCCTATCTGGCGTATGCCTACGCCCCGGTGCTCTACGGTCGCTCCACCTCGGCCCTGCACGACGTGCCGCTGCTCGTCTACGCGCAGGCGACCCCGGCGCGCGGCGGCGCAACCCACCTCTCCTACACCTACGTCTTCAGCCACGAGGACGCCGGCACGGGGTTCTTCCCGTTCCTCGCGTACGGCGGTTGGGGGCGCACGACCGACATCGAGACGGCGCTCTCGTTCAACGTGGGGGCCGGCGGCAAGGTGAGTGATGCCCGATACCTGTGGGGTGGGCAGCCGGCCGGCTTCGCCGACAGCCGCACGTCGCTCCGGGAGGTCGACGAGCCCTTCGACGGAACCTGGGACGGCCGCCATCCGGTGATCCGTGACGCGACGGGCAACAACGACTTCGCCGAGTCGGGGACGACCCGGTTCCGCTTCCAGCTGGCGCCGGTGGCGGCGCCCCGGCCCGGGCAGACGAGGGAGGCGGTGATGGACGCGAATCCCTTCACCTACAAGGTGACGGCCGAGGAGATCCCCCGCTGGCACGTGCAGACGAGCACCGATCCGGCCTCGGCGCAGCCCGGTGAGGCCGGCCAGTACGCCATCGTCGACCTGGACACCGCCGACCGGAACCGCAGCGGCTCTGTCTCGTCCGTGGCGGTGGCGGTGCGGCTGTCCGGCTCGAACCGTTGGTACTCGAGCGATCAGGGCCGGGGGATCTCGCTCGTCGGCACCGGACACGTGCGCACCGCCGTCAAGCTCCCGCTCGGCTGGACACACCGCTACGTGACCGGGCTTCGGGTGGCCGTACGGCCGGCGAGCGAGGCCGCCACCGTCGGGGTGGTTGCGCTCCACCTCGAGCGCTTCGATCCCTCGGATCTACGGGTGGTCGCGCTGGCGGCCCCGCCGCCGGTTGTCGTGGCGGGATAAGGCGGGTTAACAGGCCGATCAGGCCGCCGGCACCCGGTCGAGGAAGCCGACCACGCGCTTCAGCGCGCCGTCGGAATCGACGAGGGCCACGTCCGAGCCGGCGATCGGCGCCTCGGCGCCCTCGGGGCCCAACTCCCAGGCGAAGCGGCACAGGTTGTGGTGCCCGTCGACGGGGCCGGTGAGCCGGAAGACGAATCCGGGGAAGCGGGCCTGCGCCTCGGCGATGGTGGCGGCGATGGCCTCGCGCCCTTCGGAGTCGCCCAATGGGTCGGTATAACGGCCGTCCTCCGCCCACGCCTGCTCGATGGCGGCGTGGCGGGCACGGGCGTCCCGCTGGTTCCAACTGTCGATGTAACGGGAGGCAATGGTTTCGAAATCCGGCATGGGTTCTGGTCCTTTGGTCGAGTCGGGGTTGCTGACAGGACCGAGTGTGCGATCGTTCCGTCGGCCCGTCGATTACCTGAGAGGTAATGGAACCGGCGAGGCCGGACTCCTAGGGTCCGGGGCATGGCAATCACCGCGACCGCAGGCCCGGGCGTCGGTCCGCTCGTGCGGGACTGGAGGATCCGGCGCCGCCGCAGCCAGCTCGACCTGGCGCTCGATGCGGGGGTCTCCGCCCGTCATTTGAGCTTTGTGGAGACGGGACGGTCGCGACCGAGCCCGGAATTGCTGCTCCTGCTCGCCGAGCGCCTCGGGGTTCCGCTGCGCGAGCGCAACTCCCTGCTCCTCGCCGCCGGCTACGCCCCCCGCTACCACCAGACCGCCCTCGACGACCCCGCCATGACCCAGGTGAAGGCGACGCTCGTGCGGATGCTGGACCTGCACAACCCTTATCCCGGGTTGGTGATAGACCGTACCTGGAACGTTGTTCTGGCGAACGAGGCGGGGATGCAGCTCGCGCAGCTGCTACCCGAGGAGCTCGTCGGCCCCCCGCTGAACGTGTTCAGAGCCGGTCTGCATCCCGACGGCATGGCCCGGTACACGTTGAACTTCCCCGAGTGGGGGGCCTACTTGCTCGGCCAGCTCGAGCGGCTCCGGCTGTCCACCGACGACGCCGAGGTCGCCGCACTCTTCGAGGAGGTATCGGCGTACCCGACGGTGCGCGGTCTGAAGAGCCGCGGCAACGCCGACCGGGGTGCCCCGGCCGATCTGGCCTCGTCGCTCCTCATTCCCTGGGAGCTGCTGCTCGGCGATGTGAGCGTGTCGCTCTTCATCACCCTGACCACGTTCGGCACGCCGCAGGACGTCACCCTGTCGGAGCTGGCGATCGAGCTCTACTACCCGGCGGACCCCGAATCCGCCCGGATACTCGGCCGCCCTCGTTGAGCCATTTGTTCCCGCTATAGGGAATTCGGATGCTCTACCAGCGACCGCGGTGGTCCGGGACGACGAAGACCATCGCGATCAGGAGCAGGATGATCCCCGCCTCGACGAGCAGGGCATAGGCCTGGGTGAGGCCAGGGTTGTCGCTGCGGGCGAGCAAGGCGGTCGTGACCGACACCGCGAAGATGCCCCCCGATTGGCGGAACATCCCCCGCAACCCGGAGATCTGGGCCACCTGGTCGGGCGCCAGTTGGAGACTGGCGTTGTTGGTGGCGGGCGCCGAGATGCCCATGCCGAGACCGGTCAGCAACGACCAGCCGGCCAGCCAGAGGTACGGCGGGAAGCCGGTCGGGACCCGGACGGCCAGCATCACGAGGCCGATACCGACCGCGGTGAATCCGACGATCATCGGTAATCGGTACCCGATACGCCGGAGCATCATGGCCGATAGCGCTGCGACGCAGATCATCCCTATCGCTCTGGCCGATAGCAGGGTGCCCGCGCTGGCGATCTGGATGTGGTAGCGGTTCTGGGCGTAAAGCGGGATGAGCGCGGCGAAGCCGAGCACCGTCGTCCCCCACAGGACGTTGATCACGTTCATCGTCAGGAAGCCCTTGCCCCACAGGAGCCGGGGAGGGATGAACGGGGCGGGATGGCGCTGCGAATGCCGGACGAAGGCCACGCCGAAGCCGACGGCTGCCAGCAACGGCGCGTAGAAACGCGGGTCCCACGGCGTCACGTTGCTGCTGCCGAGCGACGTGATGGCGAACATCCCGAGGAGGAGCGCGAGCGCCAGCAGCAGCACGCCGCGAAGGTCGATGCTGGCCGCAGGCCGGCGGATGCCCTTCGGGATGAACCTCAGGCCGAGCAGGACGAGGACGATCCCGATCGGGACGTTGATGAAGAAGATTCCCCGCCAGCTCCAGTTCTGGGTGATCACGCCGCCGAAGACCGGGCCGACGATCCCGCCGATGGGGAAGATGCTCGTGAACATGGCGAGGGCCTTGTCCCGGTCGCGGCCGAAATGGTCGGCGACGATGCCCGACGCCGAGGGCATGAGCGCCCCGCCGCCGAGCGCCTGGACGGCGCGGAGGGCGACGAGCATGTAGATGCTCGTGGACAGGCCGCAGGCCAGCGACGTCCCGGTGAACAGAGCGGCCGAGAGGAGATAGACCTTCTTCCTGCCGAACTGGTCGGAGATCTTGCCGGCGAGCGGCATGGCGATGATCTGGCCGAGCTGGTAGATCGTGACCGTCCAGCCGGTCCAGTTGATGGTGGAGTGCAGCTCCTCGCCGATCGGCCGGAGCGCGGTGGCGACGATCGTCGCGTCCACCGACGCCATGAACAGGCCGAGCGAGACGATGGCGAAGATCAGGCGGCGGCGGGGGTCCGGCTCGCCGGCGTCGACCCGCCCGGCCTGCGGTGCGGTGGCGGGGGGTCGGGTGGCGGTCTGGAGGGGCTCAGCGGCGGTCATCCGCCGGCCCTGTCGACCCCGGCCGCCCCAACCCCGTGCCCGTGGGCACGATGAGAGAGGCGGCCGGACACTGCACGTTCGTTAGCCTACCTAATGGTTCTGGGTAGGAGCCAGACGAACCTCAGGCGCCGGACCCGTGGAACCCGGCATCGCCGAAGCTGAACACGCCGCCATCGGACCCGAGCAGCCAGTAGCCCCTCGCGTCGGGCGTCGCGGCGATGCCGGTGATCGGGGCCGCCGGCCGGACGCCGATGCCGGGCAACGAGCCGAGGAACGGCGCGTTGCCGCTCGTCATGACGCCGCCGTCGAGGCCGACCTGCCAGGCCCCTCCGGCCGTCGTGAAGGCGGCCCCGGTCAGGATGGCGGAGAGGGGGGTGCCGACCGTTCCGCCGGAGGGGATGGTTCCGGGGAAGCCGAACACCCTGCCGCCGTTGGCGGAGCTGACCGAGTACCCGCCGGCGCCGGTCGCCCCGATGGCGTTGATGAGGTCGATCGCGTCACCGGGGGTGCCGGCGAAGGCGGCGTCGCCGAAGGTGAAGACACCCCCGTCGGCGGCCGCCAGCCAGTAGCCCTTGCCGTCGCGGGTGGAGGCGATCCCGACGATCGGACCCCTCGGGTGGATGCCGAGGCCGGGCAACGACCCGAGGCTTCTCGCATCGCCGAACGCGAACACGCCCCCGTCCGCACCGACGAGCCAGTACCCGCGGCTGTCGGGGGTGGCGGCGATGCCCACGATGGGCGACGCCGGCCGTATGCCGAGCGCGGTCAGCGAGCCGAAGGAGGCGGCGTTGCCGAAGTTCCTGACGCCCCCGTTGGCCTCCGCCAGCCAGTACCCCCCGCCGTTGCCGGTCGGGGCGATCCCGACGAAGGCGGCGCTGGTGGGCGAGGGGCTGAAGCCGGGGGTAACCGTGAACGGCACGCTCACCAGCGGCAGGGGATGGGACGAGCAGTTGAGGGGCGCCGAGATCAGGTAGCGGCCCGGGGTGGTCGGCGCCCCGAGCCCGAGGGTGGCCGCGCCCGGGAGGAACGAGGGGATCTTGAACGTCGCGTTCCAGGATCCGTTCGCCGCCACCGGCACGGTCACCTCGTACAACGGCCCGCTGTTCGGATGAGCTCCGAACTGGAAGCCGAAGAAGGCCTGTCCGGCGCAGCCGGGCCCGGCGTTCCCGTGGAGGCTGACGACGGTTCCGACCGGACCC
>WQVT01000064.1 GCA_009785715.1 Acidimicrobiaceae bacterium
CACAACGGCACGATCTCTGCCTATTCGGTGGCGCTCGATGGCACCCTGAGCCTTCTCGCACCCGCGGCTCAGGCCACGGTCACGACCGGCAACACCGACCTGGCGCTCGGCGGCTCGACGCTCTACATCGGGGATGCCCCCGGGGTCGACGCCACGACGATCTCCCCCGCAGGGACGCTGAGCTCCGCGACGACGGCAGTGACCGGGCTTCCCGCCGGCACCTTCGGCCTCGCCGCCGTCTCGACACCGGCCTTCGCCGGAAACCATGGCTGACCTGCCAAGGTGAACGGCACTATCTGTGGCTGATGTTGAAGGCCGCCGAGGGCCGGCCCCTCCCGTTCGCCTGCCGTCTGCCTGGCTGTCACACCCACCTCGTAGGGTGCCCGTGACCTTCGAGTAGACGTGACGTTCGAGCAGGAGGGGCCGTGGCCGACGACCAACCTTCAACCACCTCGCCAGCGACCGGGCTTCCGGGCATCGACCACATCGTCGTCCTGATGCTCGAGAACCGGTCGTTCGACCACATGCTCGGGTACCTGTACGCCGACTCGGGCAACGTCTCCCCCGCCGGCCAGGCTTTCGAGGGCCTGAGCGGCCACGAGTCCAACCCCGACGGCTCGGGCAACCCGGTGGCCGTCTACCAACTGGCCTCGAACGACCCCAACGTGTACCTCTCCCCGGGGGCCGACCCCGGCGAGGGCTACAAGCCGACCAACGACCAGGTGTTCGGCACAGCATCGCCGGCCGCCGGGGCGACCCCGACCATGGACGGCTTCGTCACCGACTTCGCCTCGACGATTGGATGGGAGACGGAGGACCACTGGGACATCGTCGCCGGCACCAAGGCGACCGACATCATGGGCATGTTCACCCCGGACCTCCTGCCGGTGCTCTCGGGCCTCGCCCGGGGCTTCGCGGTGTGCGACCACTGGTACGCGTCCGCCCCGACGGAAACCATGCCCAACCGCGCCTTCGCCTGCGCCGGCACGAGCCAGGGCCACATGGACGACAAGACGAAGAAGTTCACCGCGCCGAGCATCTTCGGGCTGCTCACGCAGCACCAGGTGAGCTGGACCATCTACGGCTACAACGCAGAGCCGCTCACCCGGCTCGACTTCCCCGACACCCTCTCCGCCCCCGACAGCAACTTCGGGCTGTTCACCGACTTCCAGACTGCGGCGGCCGCCGGCAACCTGGCCTCGTACGTGTTCCTCGAGCCGAGCTGGGAGTCAACGGGGAACAGCCAGCACCCCAACTACGACGTCGCCCTCGGCGAGCAGTTCATCCACGACGTGTACGAGGCGCTGCGGGGCGGGCCGGCGTGGGAGCGGACGCTCCTCATCGTCACCTACGACGAGCACGGCGGCTGCTACGACCACGTGGCCCCGCCGACCGGGGCCACCCCACCCGACGACACCCCCGGCCAGGACGGCTTCGACTTCACCCGCTTCGGCCTGCGGGTCCCCACGGTGCTCGTCTCGCCGATGATCCCGGCCGGGACGGTGTTCCGAGTCCCGCAGGGAACGACGCCATTCGACCACACCTCCATCCTGAAGACGGTCGAGCAGCGGTGGGGTCTGCCGGCGCTGACCGCCAGGGACGCCGCGGCGCCCGACGTGTCCGGCGTGCTGACGCTCACCACACCGCGCACCGACGATCCTCTCTCCGGCGTCGTCGTGCCGACCTCCGCCAACCCTCCCCCGGGATCGACCACCCCCTCGCATCTGCTGAAGGTGCAGGCAGAACTGGCCTCGGAGCTGCCGGTCCCGAGCACCGCCACCACCACAAGCCGGCTGCACACGCTGCGAACGTCCGACGACTACCGCCGGTACATCGACACCCGCGTCCAGGAATGGAAAGCGGGACGGTCCTCGACCCGGTGACCGCCTACGACGGCTCGCCCACGGGGTGCCGCGAGCCCACGCAATCAGGGCCGGGGGCTCGCCTCGCCGCTCGCCTCGGGGGCGGTCATCGGGAGCGCCTCGGGCAGCCACGCCTCCGTCAGCTCGAAGCCGCGCTCGATCAACTCCGAGGTATGGCGGAAGGAGAACGGCGAGGCGGTCGGCAGCGATGGCGCAGGAAGGACGTAAAGCTCGCACACCTGGGCCCACGCCTCGATCTCGCTGTTGCGGGCGGACCCGAGCATCAGGCCGACGGTCCGCAGGAGAAGCTCGACGGCGCCCTGCGGGCGGGCGAACGGCCCGGCGGGCAGGGTCGGCAGGACGTAGATGCGGTCGGCCCCCTGCCGCACGGCCCGGCGGATGGGGGCGTCCGCAGCGACCCCGCCGTCGACCAGCAGCCGATCCCGGATCAGGACCGGCGGGTACACGCCGGGCATGGCACAAGAGGCGAGCAGGGCCGGGACCAACGCCCCTCGCGTCAGGAAGACCGGCTCCCCCGTGTGGAGGTCCGTGGCGGTGACGGTCAGCGGCAGGCGGGCCTCGTCGATCTGCCGGTAGGGGAGGTGGTCCTCCAGCCAGCGGCCGAGCGCCTCGTTGGTGACCGTGTGGTCACGCCGCCCGGCCAGGCCGAGCGTGATCGTGACCGGGGAGAGGGGGAAGACGGCACGCCGTGGCACGGAGAGCCACAGGCTGCGCAGCACCTCGGCGCCGCGGCGGGTCGGGTCGGCCGCCAGCCAGGCCGCGTTGAGCGACCCCGCAGAGGCGCCGATGAGAAGGTCCGGCTCGATACCGGCGGCCAGCAGGGCCTCCGCCTGCCCGACCTGGACGGCCCCCATGCTCGCCCCTCCCGGGAGCACCCAAGCCGTCGTCATTCTGAAAATCTCCTCCTGTTTTCCCGTCCGTCTCGGCGAGAGTCCCCGGCCCGCCTGGCAAGAGGTTCAAGGATACCGACCTGCGCCGGGATGCGTTGGCCGGATCGCGGGTATCGAATGTCAACATGAAGGCACCGAGCGCATCCGAATCAACAGCGTCGATCGGCCGTTACCGGATCGGATCAGCCGAAGAACTGCGGTCACAGGGCCACCTCACCGGCAAAATCGGGACGCAACCGGTGTGCGTCTTCTGGTCCGGCCAGGAGGCGTACGCCGTCGAAGATCGCTGCCCCCACCTGGGTTTTCCCCTTCATCGCGGCACCGTCGAGCAGGGTCTGCTCACCTGCCACTGGCACCATGCCCGCTTCGACCTCGTCACGGGTGGAACGCTGGATCCTTTCGCCGACGATGTTCCTGCCTATTCCGTAGAAATTTCCGGCGACGACGTCGTTGTAATCACCCAGGGTGGCGATGACGCCGCTGGGCGTCACCAGCGGCGCCTGGAGGAGGGTTTGGAGCAGGGACTCACGCTCGTTATGGCAAAGGCTGTCCTGGGATTGACCGCGACACTCGGTGAATCCCGGGCGGCAGCGGTCGCCCTGGCCACGGGGCTGGACTTCGGCGTGCGCTACCGGGACCGGGGGTGGGGGTCGGGTCTGACGGTGCTCACGGCGATGGCGAACGTCCTCCCCGTGCTCGACCCGGCCGACCGTCCACTGGCCCTTGTCCACGGTCTCGCGTTCGTGTCGCGCGACACCCGCGGCCAGGCTCCGCACTTCCGCGTCGAGCCGCTGCCCGCCGACCTGCCCGCTGAGCGCCTCGATTCCTGGTACCGCCGGTTCGTCGACACTCGCAGCGGCGACGCCGCCGAGCGCACCCTGGCTACGGCGGCGGCCTCGGGGGCGGGGCCCGCGACCCTCGCCCAGATCGTGGGAGCAGCCGCCACCGATCACGTCTTCATCGACGGCGGTCACACGATCGACTTCGCCAACAAGGCGCTCGAGGCACTCGACCGGGTGGGCTGGGACCGCGCTTCGGTCGTCCTGCCGAGCCTGGCGCACCAGACCGCCGGCGCCTCCCGCTCCGAGGAGACCGGCTCGTGGCGCCACCCCGACGACCTCGCCGGATTGCTCGCACGGGCGGCCGCAGGGCTCCGCGACCGACTGGCGCGCTCGAGGCGCGAGCCGAGGGTCTTCGACGGCGACAAGGACGTCGACGCAATCGCCCACGCCGTGCTCGGCGAGGACCCCCCGGCCATCGTCGCCGCGCTCGACGACGCGCTTGACCGGGGGGCGACGGCCGAGGAGCTGGCCCGCGCCGTGGCCTACGCGGCGGCCCTGCGCATCCTGCGGTTCCACGTGCAAAACGACCATGGCGACTGGGACGTGGTCCACCACGCCTTCACCACGGCCAACGCCGTGCATCAGCTGGTGGGCCGCGCTCCGAGCGCCGAGCTCCTCCGGGGCGTCTACCAGGGCGCCCTGCGCATCTATCTGGACCGGTTCCTGAACGTGCCCCCCGCCCGCCATCCGGCACAGGTAGCGGTGTCGGCCGGCGACCCCTCCGCCGAGCTCACGGTGTGCTGGGAACAGCAGGGCATGGTGGACGAGGCAGGGGCGCTCGCCTACCGGTGGGCCACGGAAGCATCGAGGACGGGGACGACGGCCGGGCGGGGGGACGAGCCGGTCGTCGCCGCCCTGGGGGCCGCGCTGCTGGCCGAGGACGCCGAGTTCCACTGGTTCCAGACCTACGAGGCGGCGGTACGCCAGTCACGGGCCTGGCCTTCCGGATCGGAGCAGTCCGCCGCCATCCTCGCCGGCGCCGCCCGGTTCCTCGCCGCACACACCCCCACCCGCCGCGAGCTGCCGCAGGTGGTGCGGATCGCCGCACGCCTCGGGCGCGGTGATCCGCTCTACGACCTTGCCGAGGACACGGATTAGGCCGGCGCGGCCGAGCTTGCCGAGCGTCGGAGCCGATCGATAACCCCGCGTCGGTCGTTACCAGCGAACTTTTCGACGGCTCGGAGCCGGTCTTCGGTGAGGTCGAAGAGCCCAGGTAGGGGCATGGTCTGTCTCGGATTGTGGCAATTGCAGCCACTTTTCGTGAGATTTTCACGAGCTTGGGCAGGCAGCCACAGGCCTCGGGCGTGTAGCGTCCGGCTCACCGCTGCATGGCGACTGAGGGGGTAACGATGCGCGCAGGTCAGGTCAGCGGACCTGGAAAATTCGACGTGGTGGAAGTGGCTGACCCCGCCCCCACCGAGGGCCAGATCCTGGTGCGCATGCGCAGCGCCTCGATCTGCGGGAGCGATCTTCACCGCGTGTTCGCCGAGGATGGGCTCGACGCCTACCCGCTCCCCCCCGGCAGGCCCGGCCACGAAGGGGTTGGAGTGGTCGTGGACAGCCGCTCGGCCAAGCACTGCCCCGGCCAGATGGTGCTGACGGTGCCGGTAGCCGGCGCAGGCGCCGCCTACGCCGAGCTGCAGGTGGTGGGCGAGGACTTCGCCATCACCCTCCCGGCCGAGACCGACCTCGACCGGGCTCTCATGGCCCAGCAGCTCGGAACCGTGGTCTTCGGATGGCACCGATACTGGCCCGACGGCCGCCCTGCCACCGGCCTGCGAGCGGGTGTGATCGGCGCCGGATCGGCGGGCCTGTTCGCCCTTCAGCTCGCTCGGTTGGCGGGATTCGAAGAGGTCGTGATTTCCGACCTCGAGCAGAGCCGGCTGGCCGTCGCCGAGAAGCTGGGGGCGGCGCGCACGGTGCTCGCTCCCGGGGAATCGTTCGTCGAAGCGGCGAAGGAGCTCACGGACGGCGCCGGTTTGGACCTCGTCGTCGACGCCACCGGGTTCGATGCATGTCGTGCCGATTGCGTCGAGGCGGTTCGCTACCACGGCCGCATCGGGTTCTTCGGCCTGCCGGAGCAGCCGGGACTGGCGCCGTTCCCTGTCTCGGGCGCGTTCCGCAAGGGCTGCACCATCGAGATGGCCGGCGTCGCGCAGCTCGAGCCGGGACTGAAGGCCTTCCGCGAGGCGCTCGACCTGATCGCCACCGGCAAGGTTGACGTCGACTCCATGATCGAGCAGCGCTACCCGCTGGAACGATTCGGCGAGGCGATGGCGGCGGCGCGGGCGCACGTCGCCCCGAAGGTCAACGTGGACATCACCCCGCGCTAGGCACCAGCCTCCGCTTCCACGACCAACGGCTCTGCAGATTTGGGCAAATCGAGGTAGCGGAGGACGTCCGCCGCGTCCTGTTCGAGCGCAATGACGGCGAGGTTCGCCAACGGCCCGAAGGGCCGCAGAACAACCCTGCCCCCCGCAAGGCTCCAGACCCCCACCGCCCGGCCGTCCACGAGGGGGAAGGGCCGGAAGATGCCGTTCACGGTGATCAGGCGCTGATCGTCCCCGAGGATCGGCCGGCGCGACACCCACCCGTGGAGGAGCGGGTCGAAGGCGCCGAGCAGGCGGGGTGGGGGCGGTTCGGCCAACCGGCCTCCCCGACGCCAACGGGCGACGTCCCTCGCCAGCGCCACCCCGCCGGCCACCTCCTCGAGCTCGGGCCCGATCTCCGCTAAGGCAGAGCGCGCCTGACCAAGGCTGATGCCGGCCCACTTGGCCAGGTCGCGGTCGGTGGCCGGCGAGTGGCCGGCCAGGTACCGCCGGGCGAGTTCAGCGAGCGCCGCGACCGGATCCGGCAGCGGCGGCGCGCCGAGCCAGTCCCGGACGGTCACGAAGGCCTGCTCGCCGTCGACCACCGGCCCGCGCACCACCAGGCCTCGGAAGCTCGCCAGCGCCAGGATATGTACGAGCGCCTGACCCTCCGTCCGAACCCCGGCCGACGCAAGCCGGTCCCGCAGCTGGTCCCGGGTCCTCGGCCCGTGCGTGACGAGCTCGGCCTCGACGATCGACACGCCCCGCTCGGCGGCGTCGGGGGTTACCCCCTCCTGCCCCAGGCGCCGCGCGTTGCCGGTCAGCTGCGCGGGGGTGGTCAACGCAAGCAGCCACGGGTAGTCCTCGCTCCTGACCAGGTGCAGCGTCCCGCGGTTGAGCCAGGTGACCACGAGCGAGCGGTCGACGGTGAGCGCCCGGTTCACCGCCTCCGCCCGCAGACCCCGGCTGCGGGCGCGGATCGCCAGCCGCGCTCCCCGGGGATCCTGGGCCTGGACCGCGAGCAGCCGCTCGACCACCGCCACCGGATCCTTCGCCGGCGGGCCCGTCAGGAGCTGGCTGGCGAAGCGTCCCGCCGGGCCGATGACGTGGGGCGCCGGGTCAGCAGCTGCGGCGCTCAGCTGCCCGGCGCCGGTCGTGGTCGGAGGATGCAAAATTCGTTGCCCTCCGGGTCGCGCAAGACCTGCCAGCGGTTCCCGTCGTAGATGTCGTCGGCCCGGGTGGCCCCGAGTTCAAGGGCCCGTGCGATGGCTTGCTCGTAGGTGTCGCCCCGCAGGTCGAGGTGGAGCCGGTTCTTGAGCGTCTTGGCCTCCGGAACCTTGGTGAAGATCAAGGAGAGCCCGGGAGCGTGGAGCGTGGGGTCGCCGTCGCTGTCCACCTCGATGTTGCCGCCGATGAGCTGCTGCCAGAACCGCGCCAGGCCCGGAGGGTCGGCGCAGTCAACGGCCAGTACGTCGACGCGGAGGACTTCGTCGCTCATGACCCACAGTCGACCACGGACGCGTCGCCGCCTCCTCGACTTTTTGGCGGCGGCTGTCGAAACCCCGGGGCAGTGTTCGATAACAAGGTGACCACCGCAACACGGGAAAGACGTGGGAGGTATGACATGAAGTACATCGCTCTTCTGTACAGCGAGGCTGGTGCCGCGGGGCCGGGCCCGGGCACGCCGGAGTTCAACCAGATGATGGACGACTACCAGTCCGCGACGCAGGCCATGGCGGATGCCGGGGTCCTCGTCGACAGTGGGCCTCTCCAGTCGGCGGAGGCGGCGACGACGGTCAGGATCCGTAACGGTGAGACCCAGCTCAGCGACGGGCCGTTTGCCGAGATCAAGGAGCAGCTCGGCGGCTACTACATCCTCGACTGCGACGACCTGGACACCGCCCTGCGGTACGCGGCCACGATCCCCGCCGCCAAGTACGGATCCGTTGAGGTGCGGCCGCTGATGGCGATGGGGCCAGCCTGAGGCCGGACATCGAAGATGCCCTGCGCGCCTCCTGGTGGCCGGCGGCGGCGGCGGTAGCCCGTCTCGGCGGCGACCTCTCGCTCGCCGAGGACTGTGCGCAGGAGGCGTGCGCAGCGGCGGTGAAGCAGTGGCCGCATGAGGGTGTTCCCCCCAACCCGGGTGGCTGGATGGTGGCCGTCGCGCGCCGCCGCGCGCTCGACCACCTGCGTCGTGAAACCGCCCGCACGCCGAAGGAGCGCGAGGCGGCGCATGCATGGCTGACCGCCGAGGTGGACGGCGCCGCGGTCGCCGGCGACGACCAGCTCGCGCTGCTGTTCGCCTGCTGCCACCCCGCGCTCGACCCGGCGTCGCGAGTGGCCCTCACGTTGCGGGTGGTGTGCGGGCTGCCGGCGGCCTCGATCGCGCAGCTCCTGCTGCTCTCCGAGCCGACCGTCGCCCAGCGGATCGTGCGGGCAAAGCGGAAGATCCGCGACGCGGGAATCCGGCTGCGCGTACCCGACCTGAGCGAACGGCCGGATCGCCTGGCATCGGTGCTCCGTGCGATCTACCTCACCTTCACCGAGGGGCACTCACCGCACGGCACCCCTGCCGTCGTCCGTGACGACCTGTGCGAGGAGGCGCTACGGCTGGCCGGCGGGCTGCATCGGCTCCTCCCGGAGGAGCCCGAGGTCACCGGGCTCCTCGCACTCATCCTGCTCACCAGCGCCCGCAACGCGGCGCGCGCCGATGCGGATGGCGCCCTCGTCCTGCTCGCCGACCAGGACCGCAGCAGGTGGGACCAGGGCCGCATCGCCGAGGGACGATCGCTGGTGGAGGCGGCGCTCGGGCAGCACCGTCCGGGCCCCTACCAGCTGCAGGCCGCCATCGCGGCCTGCCACGCAGACGCAGCCACGGCAGACGACACGGACTGGCCCCAGATCGCCGCGCTCTACAGCGAGCTCCGCAGGTTCGACCCGTCACCGGTGATCGAGGCCAACCGGG
>WQVT01000065.1 GCA_009785715.1 Acidimicrobiaceae bacterium
CCGGTGCGGCCGGGCCCGGCCCGCGACAGACAGTGCTGGTTCCGTCGATACCGTGGGCTCATTGGCCGTGTCCAGGTGTTATTGCGCCCCGGGCGGGGTAGGCACCTGATTGACCGAGGTGGAGAGGTCCGTGATGGCAAAGGCAAGGTCAGAGGTAGGAGACCAGGACCTGGTTCGCCTGTACCTGGACGGGATCGGCCGTTACCCCCTGTTAACGAAAGACGATGAGGTCGTCCTCTCCCAGCGGATCGAGGCGGGTCGGGAGGCCAGGGTGGCCCTGGGCGCCAAATCCGGGCTCAGTGCCGCGAAGAAGCGCGAGTTGCGCCGCGTCGACCGCGACGGGGAGGCCGCCACCGAGGCCTTCATCAATGCCAACCTCCGCCTCGTGGTGTCGATCGCCAAGAAATATCAGTCGGCGGACATGCCCCTCCTCGACCTGATCCAGGAGGGCAATCTCGGCCTGATCCACGCCGTCGACAAGTTCGACTGGCGCAAGGGGTTCAAGTTCTCGACGTACGCCACCTGGTGGATCCGCCAGGCCATCGGCAGGGGCATCGACAACACGTCGCGGACGATCCGCCTGCCGGTCCATGCAGGCGACCAGATCCGCCGCCTGCTACGGGTGCGGGGCCAGATGGAGGGAGAGCTCGGCCGGGTCCCCACACCTGCGGAGCTCGCCCAGACCATGCAGATGCCCGAGGAGTTGGTCACCGACCTCCTCCAGTACGGCGCCGAACCGGTCAGCCTGGAGACGCCGATCGGCTCGGAAGGTGACACCGAGCTCGCCGACATCGTCGCCGACAAGTCCGCCTCCACACCGTTCGATGTGGTTGCCGACGGCATGCTGGCCAGCGAGGTGGACAAGCTGCTGGCTCCCCTCGAGGAGCGCGAGCGCGAGATCCTCCGCCTCCGCTACGGCCTCGACCGCGGCGACCCCCGGACCCTGGAAGAGGTCGGAAGCGTCCTCAACCTGACTCGGGAGCGGATTCGCCAGATCGAGCGCACGGCCCTCTCCAAGCTCCGCCACCCCTCCTCCGAAACCGGAGCGCACGACCTCCTCGCGAGCTGAACGACTCGACGTTCGCGTCGCTGAGCACGCAGCGCGCCGGGGCGCGTAAACGCCACGCTGGGCGGTTGATCGGCCACGTCTTGTAGTATGTAGGCCAAAGCCGGGTGGGGTGCGCGGGGAGCGGCGCCGCGGTGTCCCTAGAATCTGGCGGCCCGCCTCGGGAGGTGCGGGCTCAGTTCAGGGCCTCCGTAGCTCAGCCGGATAGAGCGGTCGCCTTCTAAGCGACGGGTCGCAGGTTCGAGTCCTGCCGGGGGCACCGATCGCTACCCTTGGACGCCTCGGGAAGGATGCTCTCGTGCCACCCGCTTCTGGCCCTACCGGATCTTCCTCAGCCTCGGCGTCCGCTTCCGGCGTCCCCCGGCGGATGCCGTCGCACCGTCCCGTGCCCGGGCCGACCGGTGCCACGGCTCGCCTGCTGGTGGCGGGGGACACGCACGGCAATCTCGGGTGGCTTTCTGAGCTTGCCGCTCTCGCCGAGGAACAGCGCTGCGAGGGGATCATCCAGCTCGGGGACTTCGGGTTCTGGCCGGATCCGAAGGTCCTGCGGGAGTGCGCCCGGGTGGTCCTGAACGAGGGCTGGCTGACGGCGGTGGCGGACGCCCTCGCGAGCCACGACGTTTGGCTCCGCGTGATCGACGGCAATCACGACTTCCACCCGGGGGCGCTCGCCGCCCACCCGCCCGATGGGCGCGGGATCGCGGTGGTGCGGGACGACCGTCTCGACTGGGCGACCCGCGGAGCCCGCTGGGAGTGGTGTGGCGTCCGATTCGGGGCGCTCGGCGGCGCGTACTCGATCGACAAGATGTGGCGGGAGCCGGGCGTGACGTGGTGGGAGACGGAGAGGATCACGGACGCGCAGCGCGACCTGCTGGGCGCCGAGCCGTTGGACGTGCTGTTGACGCACGACGCCCCACAGGGGGTGGGGTGGCCCGAGGTCGACGTCGGCGGACCGAAGGTGGACCCGGCCTCCCGGGCCAATCGCGAGCAGGTCGAGCGAGCGAGACGGGCCACCCGGCCGAGCGTCCTGCTCCACGGCCACTACCACCTGCGCTACCGGACGACCATGTCCGACCCTGGTACCCGCGTCGAGGGGCTGGCGGCAGACATCCAGGCCGACGGGGGATCCTGGGGCGTGCTCGAGCTACCCGGCTTGGTCTTCGCCGACGGGGATCACCTCTGAGCGTCTCCGGGTCGCACTCCGCGCTTGGGCGCCTCCACCACGCCGAGCGGGTTCGGCACCTTCAGGGACGTTGCGGTCACCCCGTCCGAAGACGGGGTCTCGACCCGTAGGGTCAGCCACCGCACCCTCCCCGCCCGGACGCACTCGTCGAGGAGGCGGGCGTCTTCGCCCTCAGCCCGCTCCGACCATCCCGGCGTCGACCAACCCTGCTCCGACCAACCCTGCCCCGACCAACCCTGCTCAGAGCTGAGGGTCACGAAGACCACCTCGGCCAGCTCGCGCTGGCGGCGGTCTTTGACCGCGGTGTGACCGGCGAAGACGACGAAGTGGGCGGGATTGCCGAGGAACCGGGTGTCGGCGGGCTCGAAGGGAAAGGCCGGCACCAGGGGGGCGAGCTCCGTGCCGAGTTGCACCTTGATCCCGGCCCGGTGCGTGTCGACGGCGCGGAGGACCTCGCTGCGGGCTCCGCCGGCTCGCCAGGCTTCGAGCTGACGAGCGGCCCGGGTGTCCACCAGGTGCCGCCAGAGCAGCGCAACCACAACGAACCCGGCCGCGAGGCCGGCCGCCAAGGCTGCCAGCGCCGTCATCCGGCACGCCCGGGCGGGCGGTGGATCACCGCGGTGCGAACCCGGCCGTCCTCCACCGCCTCACGGATGCTCCGCTCGACGGGGTTGAGCCGGCCGGTGCCCGTCTTGATGTCGACGAAGACGATCTCCCGGAGATATTGGGCGCGCCCGGCACGGACCTCGCCGTAGCCGTCGAAGACGATGAAGTCGACCGGTCGACCGAGGAACCGGGCGTCGCCCGGATCGGGGAAGGTCGGCACCTCGAAGATCGGTGCCAGGTGCTCGACCAGCTGACCGCGCAGCACGGCTCTGCTCCGCGAGAGCGACTCGGCGGTCTCCTCCGCTATCGCTGCCTCCCGCCACCGTTCGGCCTGTTCCGCTGCCCGGCGGATCAGCCGGCCTCGCAGGAGCGCCAGACAGGCGCAGACGCCGAGCATCACGCCGACGAGGGCGGCGAGGGCGATCAGGGCCATCGAGGGGGTCCGGTTCCGGTCGTCATGGTTCCCGAGGGTACGGGTGGGGTGTGACAGAGAGCCGCCAACCCGATGTAGGCGGGCGGCGACGCCCCCTCGAGGGGGTACTGTCGGCCATGGCATCACGCCGGACAGCCCCTGCGTCCGGACGCTCGCCGTCAGGTGCCCACGCCATCGTGACGGGAGGCTCGAGCGGTATCGGCCTGGCGGTGGCCCACGAGCTCGTTCGGCGCGGCGCGCGGGTATCTCTCGTGGCCCGCGGTGAAGAGCGGCTCGAAAAGGCAGCCACCGAGCTCCGTGCCGAGGGCGCCCAGGTGGCCACCGCTGCCGTCGACGTGGCCGACCGGGCCGCGGTCGAAGCCTCGTTCGCCGATCTCCGCGAGTCACAGGGCCCCTGCGACATCCTCGTGGCCTCGGCCGGGCTCACCTACCCCGGCTACTTCGAGCAGCTTCCCCTCCAGCACTTCCGCGAGCTCATGGAGGTCAACTACTTCGGCATGCTTCACGCCGTGCGTGCCGTCACCCCGTCGATGATCGAACGGCGCACCGGGAGCATCGTCGGGATCTCCTCGACCGCCGGGCTGATCGGGGTGTTCGGCTACAGCGCCTACGGGCCGACCAAGTTCGCCGTGCGGGGCCTCCTCGAGAGCCTCCGCTCCGAACTGGCTCCCCACGGCGTGCACGTGGGTTGCGTGTTCCCGCCCGACACCGACACTCCCCAGCTGAGCTTCGAAGAGGCGCTCAAGCCGCCCGAGACGGTGGCCATCTCCGGCTCGATCAAGCCGATCAGCGCCGAGCAGGTGGCCAGGGCAACGGTGGAGGGAATCGAGAAGGGCAGGTTCTGGATCATGGCGGATGTGCAGACCCGGCTGCTGGCCCGCTTCGGGGGACTCGGCCGCGACTTGCTGAGCTGGGATTTCGACCGGCGCGTCCGTCGGGTCCGCGCCGCCGCCCCGGAGTCGCGGGGCCGGTGACCGCCGCCGGGAGCGACCTCCGGGGCTTCACGGTCGGGATCACCGCCGACCGGCGCGGCGAGGAGCAGGCGGTCCTCCTGCGGCGTCTCGGCGTGGAGGTGGTCCACGCCCCGGCGCTGCGGACCCTGGTCGTACCCGACGGCGGCGATGTGCTCCACGCCCAGGTCATGGGGCTCATCGCCGATCCTCCCGACTACCTGGTGGCCAACACCGGGATCGGGGTCCGCACCCTCTTCGCCCAGGCCGGGGAGTGGGGGGTGGAGGACGACCTGCGCACGGCCCTCACCGGGGTGCGGATCCTCGCCCGGGGCCCGAAGGCCGCCGGGGCTCTGCGCCTGGCGGGGCTCGAGGTGTGGTGGCGGGCGCCCGGCGAGCAGCTGGCCGAGGTGACCGCGCGCCTCCTCGAACTGGGCGTCGGCGGGGCTCGAGTGGTCTATCAGCGCCACGGCGACGAGCGGGAAGCGCTGACCGCCACGGTGCGCGCCGCCGGGGCGGAGGTCACCGAGATCGAGGTCTACCGCTGGGACCTGCCGGCCGACGACACGGCCGTTCGCGCGCTCGTGGAAGCCTGCGTCGACGGGACCGTCGACGCGGTCACCTTCACCGCAGCGCCCGCCGTTCGTTACCTGTTCGACGTCGCGGACCGCGCCGGGCGCGCTGCTGCGCTCACCGACGCCTTGAACCGTGATGTGATCGTCGGGTGCGTCGGGCCGGTGTGCGCGACGGCGGCCGTCGCCGAAGGGGTGACGTCATCGGTCGTACCCGACCACTGGCGGCTCGGATCGCTGGTCCGGCGGGTGGGCGAGGCACTCGCCGGGCGTCGACGCCTCCTTCGCGTGCCGGTCGAAGGAGGAGCGGTGGAGGTTGCCGTCCAGGGCGCGTTGCTCCGGGTGGACCGCCGCGAGATCACCCTCGACCTCGAGGAGCGGGGAGTGGCGCGGCTGCTGGCCGAGGCTCCCGGCGAGACGGTGACCGACGCCGAGCTCCTCGGTCGGGTGTGGCGGGTCGCGCCGCCGGCCGAGGGAGGGCCGGCGGTGGAGGCCGTGCTGTCCCGGCTCAGGGCCAAGCTCGGCATCGTCGGCCCCTCCGTCACCTCGCCGAGCCCGGGGACCTACCGGTGGGCGGCAGAGCGGATCGCTCCCGACGTCACGGTCGAGCTCGACTGAGGGCACCGGGGCGCCGGGACGACCACGCTGGGCGGTCCTCGACGCGCTTGGCGCGGACACCGGCACTTCCCTCACCTCAACCTTCGAGCCATCGATGCAGAAGATCGCTCCGTGATTCTGAGATTTATCGAAGAATGTCTCTTTCCCACACGCTCGCGAAGCGCGGTAGGGTGACGACGATTCGTGGCGCTGCACCGACGCCCGCTTCTGTCAGGGCATCGCGTGGGATCTCGTGGCAGAGACGGGACTTGGCGCCCGTTTCCTGCCGTTGGAGGCCTTCCAGGAGCGTTGACTACCTGCTGGAACGGCGGTGTCTCCTCTCGCTCGAGGGTGATAGGGCCCGTGTGTGGGGATTCATTTTGGAGATAGCTGGTCGGATATACAGCGTCGAAAACGAGTTTCCCAAGTTGACAAAGCAGGGTAGAACGTCGGTATGGGCAATCGAAGTGGTACGCCCGCGGCGGCCGATCTGACCATAACGATCGATGTCGAAACCGCGAGGACCGTGGTACACCTCGTGGGAGAGATCGACACGGCGAACTCGAAGCGCCTGCGGGCGCTGCTCGGCGAGCGGGTCGACGATGACCACGTTGTCGTCATCGACCTGGCAGGGGTGCGGTTCATCGACTCGAGCGGTCTCGGGGTGCTGGTGGGAGCTCTCCGGCGGTTCAACGGGGCCGGACACTCGCTGATCCTCCGGGCGCCCAGCGCCTCGCTCCTGCGCGTGCTGGAGATGACCGGCCTGGCCGACGTCTTCCCGATTGAGCACTGATCCCGAACGGTCCGTCATAGCGGACGAGCGGGCCGGTAGTGTGCCTGTTCGTGTCATCGGACGTGCGTGAACGCGCGGTTGACGTGTTCAACCAAGCCGGGGCTTTCGTCTTGCGCGGCGTCGAGCGTCTCCTCCTTCGCTCGTCACTGGTGCCGACCACGCCGTTCCTGGCGACCGACACCTTGGGCTGGATCGGCGATTTCGAGCGCAACTGGAAGGTGATCCGCTCCGAACTGGACGAGGTACTCGACTACCAGGATGCCCTGCCGAACTTCCAGGACATCTCGACGGACCAGGCCTCGATCACGAACGATGACGGCTGGAAGACGTACTTCTTCCTGGCGTACGGGTTCCGCTCCGACGCCAACGCCGCTCGGTGTCCCGAGACCGCCCGGCTGCTCGAGGGGGTGCCCGGTCTCACCACGGCGTTCTTCTCCATCCTCGCCCCGGGCAAGCACATCCCGGTGCATCGGGGGCCGTGGCGGGGGGTGCTCCGCTACCACCTCGCCCTGCGAGTCCCGGAGCCGGTGTCGGCCGCCGGCATCGAGGTCGGCGGTGAGACCGCTCACTGGGAAGAAGGCCACAGCCTCCTCTTCGACGACGGATACGAGCACCGCGCCTGGAACGACACGGAGGGGGTACGGGTGGTCCTGTTCGCAGACGTGCTCCGGCCCCTCTCGCGGCCTGCCGACCTGATCAACCGGGCGCTCATCCGGATCATCGGGGCGTCCCCGTTCATCCAGGACGCCCGCGGCCGCCACGAGGAATGGGAGCGGCGATTCGAGGCCATCCGCCAGACCCGTCCCGGGGCCGCCGGATGACGCTGACCCCCGACACCGAACAGGTTCCCTCCGCCACCCCGCCGAGGGACGTCTTCGCCAAGGTGGTCGACGACGAGCGCGTGGTGCAGTTCAGGACCGCCGAGACGCTCGGGATGCTTCCGTTCTACCGGGAGCTGGAAGGGGAGATCGGCCCTCGGGTGACCTTCGCCGGGCGGCAGATGGTCATGCTCGGGTCGAACAACTACCTCGGCCTCACCACCGATCCGCGGGTGCGAGCCGCCGCGGTGGCCGCCGTCGAGCGCTACGGCACGGGGGTGACCGGCTCCCGGCTCATGAACGGCACCCTCGACCTGCACCGGGCATTCGAGGAGGAGTTGGCGGACTGGGTGGCCATGGAGTCGGCCCTGGTCTTCACGACCGGCTATGCCGCCAACCTCGGCCTGATCTCTTCCGTCGTCGGCCCCGCCGACGCGCTCGTGGTCGATGCGGCCGGTCACGCCAGCATGGTGGACGGGGCCCGGTTCGGGGAGGGCGCCCTGCGCGCCTTCCGCCACAACCGCCCGAACTCCCTGCGCCGGACGCTCAAAGCCTGGCTCGACCAGCCGGAAGCGGGTGGGGCGCTGGTCGCGGTGGACGGGATCTACTCGATGGAAGGTGACTGGGCACCGCTCGAGGAGATCGCCGGGCTCAGCCGCGAGTTCGGCGCCCGGCTGCTCGTCGACGAGGCTCACGCCCTCGGCGTGGTCGGGCCGCACGGGGCAGGGACCGTTGCGGCCACCGGTATCAGCCCCGACCTGGTCATGGGCACGTTCTCGAAGTCCCTTGCCAGCTGCGGCGGGTTCATCGCCGGCCCCCGCTCCGTGATCGACTACCTGAAGGTCACCTGCCGGCCTCTGCTGTTCACCGCATCCGGCGTCCCCGCCGCGGTCGCCGCCGCCCGCGAGGCGGCCAAAATCGCCCGTCAGGAGGACTGGCGGAGGGAGGTCGTGCTGGCCCGGGCCTCGCAGCTTCGTCAGGGTCTCGCGGACCTCGGCTACAGCGTCGGTGATTCCGTGGCGAGCGCGATCGTCCCGATCCACGTGGACGACATCTGGCAGGCCGGAGAGCTGTGGAAGAAGCTCCTGGAGCGGGGCGTGTACACCAACTGCGCCGTCCCGCCGGCCGTCACCCGACCGCTGTTGCGGACTTCGGTGATGGCCACCCACAGCGAGGCGGACATCGACGCCGCTCTGTCGGGCTTCGAGGCCGTCCGATCCGGCTCGGCCTGACGGGGCCCACCGGGCACCTCGGTCGCCTTCTCCTCGACGCCCTCCGGGGCGAGCCCGACGTCGAGGTCGTGCACACGGTGGCCCGCCACGACCTGGTCCCGGCGGGCGGTGCCAGGGGCGAGGCGGGGCGCGGGCCGAAGGTGATCCACACCCGCGCCGACCTCCGGGACGCCGCCGCACGGCGGGCGCTTGACGGGGTGGACGTGCTGTTCCACGTCGGCTTTCAGTTGTGGCTCGGCGAGGGCGGGGAGGCGGCGATGGCCGCGACGAACCTTGCCGGCACGGCCAACGTCCTCGCCGCCCGCCCGCGTCGCGTGGTCCTCCTGTCATCGGCTGCGGTGTACGGGGCCTGGCCGGACAACCCCTGTCCGCTGACCGAGTCGGCCGTCCCACGCCCCAACCCGGAGTGCGCCTACGCCGGCCAGAAACTGGCCGTGGAGGAGATGTGCGCGCAGGCGGCCCCCACCGCCATCCTGCGTGTGGCGGCCGTGCTGGGCCCGGATGCCGACGACCGCGTGCGCAGGGCGGTCCAGGGCTACCGCTGGGCCGTCCCCGCCGTAGCCGGCGTCACCCAGGCCGTTCAGTTCGTCCACCAGGACGACGTGGTCGCGGCCTGTGTCGCCGC
>WQVT01000066.1 GCA_009785715.1 Acidimicrobiaceae bacterium
CGACTCGACCCGCTCGTCGAACTCGGCGACGGTCAGCTGACCATTCTGGGCGCCGCGCTGGAGCAGCTCGACCGTCTGCTCACGATCGGCATCCGAGGCCCGCAATTCCGGCAGCGGCCCGGATGGATCGCTCATCGGCCGCATCCTAGCTTCGCCCGCACATCCGGCCGGAGGGCATTGCCCGCCTCGCATCAGATCCGCTGGCCGGAGGTGGGTGGGCGAAGGGGGACTTGAACCCCCACGTCCTTTCGGACACAGGAACCTGAATCCTGCGCGTCTGCCTATTCCGCCACTCGCCCGAGTGGAGCACAGAGTTTATCCGAACAGGCCGTGAGCCGTTCCGCGAGGGCTCCTCCCGCGCCGCCGACCTGAGCGCCAGCCGGCGCCCCCCGAGCGCTCGCCCGACGCTGGTCGGGCACCCTCTAGGACTACCATGGCATCTCGACCATGGGACTGCAGCAATTCGAGCGACGCCTGGAGCGTGTGGTCGAGGGCGTCTTCGCCAAGGCGTTCCGAAGCGGCCTCCAGCCGGTCGAGATCGGGCGCCGGCTGACCCGCGAGATGGACCTGCGCCGCACCCTCGCTCCCAAGGGAACTCTGGTCCCAAATCGCTTCGTCGTCGCCCTCTCGCCCGCCGATCACGAACGGTTCGCGCCCATCGAGGAAGAGCTGGTGGCCGAACTGGTCGCCGTGGCGAAGGACCACGCCCGGGAGGACGGCTACGTGTTCCTCGGCCCGGTGACCGTGACGATCGAAACTGACGAGGATCTCGCCCGCGGACGGCTTCTGGTGGCCGGCGATATGTCCCGGGGCCCCGGCCCGACGGCGTCGCTGCTGCTCCCCGAGGGCCGCCGGATCGCCCTCGGCAACAACCCGGTGACCATGGGCCGCCTCCCCGAATGCCAGGTCGTCGTCGGGGACCCGAACGTCAGCCGGCGCCACGCCGAGATCCGCCCCTCCGACCGCGACAGCGGCTGGGAGGTTGTGGATCTCGGGAGTACGAACGGCACCCGCCTGAACGGCTCCCTCCTGCGCGCGCCCACCGTGCTCAAGCCCGGCGACCAGGTCACCCTGGGTGCCACGACGATCACCTTCGAGAGCGCTTGAACTTCCGTGCCGGAGCCACTCGTCAAATTCCTGACGTACGTGTTCCTGGCTTTGCTGTACCTGTTCTTCCTGCGGGTGCTGCGGGCCGTATGGATCGAGTTGCGCGAACCTCGAGCGACGGCTCCCATTCCCGACGCCACTGCGGGCGCCTATATGCCTCCGCCCGAGCCGCAGAGGCCCGGTAATAGCCGGCGGAAGAAGTCGGAGCGACTCCGGATCGTCGAGCCTGCGGCCCGCCGGGGCCAGAACTTCGACCTCGGGGACGAGCTCACCGTCGGTCGGGCCCCGAGTTGTGGCATCTCGCTGCCTGACGACACGTTCGTCTCACAGATCCACGCCCGCCTGTTCCGCCGCGACCAGGACCTCTGGATCGAGGACCTGGGCTCGACCAACGGGACGTTCCTGAACGAGCACAAGGTGTCCGCCCCCGCCGTGATGCACCGGGGTGACCGCCTCAAGGTGGGGCGGACCGTCCTCGAGGTCACCCGGTGACCGCCCTCCGGTTCGGCTCCGCAACCGACATCGGCCTCGTCCGCACGAACAACGAGGACCGCTACCTGGTCGCCTCGCCGCTCTTCGCGGTGGCCGACGGCATGGGCGGGCACGCCGCCGGCGAGGTCGCCTCGGCGACCGCCGTGGAGACGCTGAAGAAGGCGTTCACCGACCGCACCCCGACCGGGCTCGCCGCCGCCGCCCGCGCCGCAAACCGCGCCGTGTGGGACGAGGCGCAGGCGTCACCCGACCTGCGGGGCATGGGGACCACGCTGGTCGCCCTCGCCCTCGTCGGGGAGCCCGGGCACGAACAGCTGGCCGTTGCGAACGTCGGCGACTCCCGCCTCTACCGCCTGCACCAAGGCGAGTTCGTGCAGCTGACCTCCGACCACAGCCTGGTCGGCCAGCTGGTCGCGTCCGGTGCCCTCACCCCCGAGGAGGCCGAGGTCCACCCCCGCCGAAACGTGCTCACCCGGGCCCTGGGCGTCGACCCCGACGTCGACGTCGACCTGGTGACGGTGGAAGTGGCAGAGGGCGACCGCTACCTCCTCTGCAGCGACGGCCTGCCCCGGGAGCTAGCCGACGACCAGATGGCCTCGGTCCTGCGCCGGCTGGCCGACCCCGACGAGGCCGCCCGGGAGCTGGTCGATCGTGCCCGCGAACACGGCGGCAACGACAACGTCACCGTGGTGGTCATCGATGTGGTCGATACCGACGGTGCCGCTCCGGTTGGGTTGGACAAAGGGGGCGAGGCGTCGACAACCGCCCTGGACACCGAAGATCTCACGGAGCCTCCCCGAGCCGGGTGGTGGGCACGCCTCCGAGCGCGGCGGAGCGGCCCGCCGACGACCCGGATGATCACCCCGCGGGTGATCGCGTTCTTCGTGCTGCTGATCGCGTTGGTCGCGATCGCCATCGGCGGCATCGCCTACTACGCCCGACAGAGCTACTTCGTCGGGATCCACGGCAAGCACCTGGTCATCTTCCAGGGTCGCCCCGGCGGCGTCCTGTGGTTCCAACCGACCGTCGCCGAACGGTCCCCGGTGACCACCACCGGGGTGCTGCCGGTCCATCTGTCCGAACTGCGGGCGGGAAAGGTGGAGACCAGCCTCGGGGCTGCCCGCGAGTACGTGGCCAACCTGCACCACGAATACGAGGCGGCGAGGTCAGCCGACACCGTTCCGGCCACGACGGTTCCGACGACGGCGCCACCCGCGACCACGATCCCGAGCGTGACCGGCGTTCCGGCGTCCACCACGCTGCCAACCGTTGCCGTAACCACAGCCCCGTCCCGATCGACCGCCCCCACCACCGCCCCAAGGTGAGCGCGGTCCTCCCCCGCCGCCGGCCGGCCCGGCGGCGTACCGAACTCGGGTTGCTGATCCTGGCGGTGATCCTGACCGGCGGGCTCTATGTCCTGGCGGCCGAAGGAAAGGCCGGGTCGCTGCCCGCCAACATCGGTCCGTTCCTGGCCGTGATCTTCGCCCTGCTGCTGATCGCCCACCTTGCCGTTCGCCGCCTCGCCCGCAACGCGGACCCCGTGCTGCTCCCGATGGCCGGCGTCCTGAACGGTATCGGCTACGTCTTCATCGCCCGGCTCTCCCCCACCCAGGCGCGCTACCAGGCCGCATGGACGGCAATCGGAGTGCTCGTGTTCGTCGCCACCCTCCTTCTCGTGCGTCGGGCACGGGACCTCGAGCGGTATCGCTACACCTTCGCCTTCCTCGGCATCGGCCTGCTCATCCTCCCCCTCGTCCCCCACATCGGTGAGAACATCAACGGCGCGCGACTCTGGATCCACCTCGGCCCGCTCAACTTCCAGCCTGGCGAGATCGCCAAGCTCGCGCTCGCAGTCTTTTTCGCATCCGTGCTGGTGGAACGGGCGGATCTCCTGTCCCAACCGACCCTGCGCATCGGCCGCTTCATCTTCATCGACCCGCGCTATCTGGCGCCGATCCTGATGGCCTGGGGCGTCTCTCTGCTCATCTTCCTTGCCGAGAACGACCTCGGCTCCTCGTTCCTCTTCTTCGCCCTGTTCATCGGCATGCTGTGGATCGCCACGGGCCGGACCCTCTACCTCGGGCTCGGCGCCGGCCTGTTCGTCGCCGGCTCGATCTTCGCCTTGAAGGCCATCGGCCACGCCCAGTCCCGCATCCAGGCCTGGCTCAATCCCTGGGCCCACGCAGAGACCACCGGATACCAGAGCATCCAGGGCTGGTTCGCGATCGCCGCCGGCAAGGTGTTCGGCGAGGGACCGGGACAGAGCAGCGCCGGACACATCCCCGAGGCCTCGACCGACTACATCTTCGCCGTGATCGCCAACGAGCTCGGGCTGCTCGGGGCGACGGCCGTCCTCGTCGCCTTTCTGCTCATGGTGGGCTCGGGGCTCCGGATTGCGCTTCGTGCCCAACGTGATTTCGAGAAGTTGCTGGCTGCAGGTCTTTCGTTGATCCTCGGCGTGCAGGCCTTCGTCATCGTTGGCGGCGTGATTCGCCTCATTCCCCTGACGGGGATCACGCTACCTTTCGTCTCTTACGGTGGGTCCTCCCTGGTTGCGAACTACATTCTCCTCGCCATCCTGCTCCGCACGTCGCACGACATCGAGACCCCGCAAGCCATTCCCCCCGGAGCCGCCGGAATCGTCATCGACACCACCCTGACCGGAATCTCGGGAATCCAGCGGGAGTCTGCCTGATGAACCGCCAAATCCGGTTTGTCGGGATCGGGATCATGGTGCTGTTCATTGCGCTCTTCGTCCAGCTCAATTACATCCAGGTCCTCCGCGCAGACTCCATCTCCAACAATCCGTTGAACGGGCAGCGCGTGGTGAGGGAGTACAACCAAACGCGGGGGAACATCATCTCCGCGGACGGGGTTACCCTCGCCGACTCGGTCCCCACCCCGAACAGCCAGTTCACCTACCTGCGCCAGTACCCCACCGGGTCGCTGTTCGCCCAGGTCACCGGGTTCTTCTCCTTCACCTACGGCGCAGAGGGCGCCGAACGTAGCTACGACTCGATCCTCACCGGCGCCAATTCGAAGACCCCGCTGCCGCGGAATCTGAACGACCTCAAGAACCTGCTCACGAACGGCAACCGCTCGCAATCGATCACCCTCACCGTCTCTGACAAGCTCCAGAAAGCCGCCCAGAGCGCCCTCGGCACGCAGACCGGTTCGGTGGTCGCCTTGAACCCGAAGACGGGCGCCATCCTCGCCATGTACTCCAATCCCACCTATGACCCCAACGTGCTCAGCCAGCACGACCAGACCAAGGTGGAGGCGGCATACCGAAGCCTCCTCGCCGAGCCGGGCAACCCCCTCTCCCCCGCCACCTATCGCCAGCGGTGGTTCCCCGGGTCGACGTTCAAGATGATCACCGCCTCCGCCGTCTACGACCGCGACCCGGCGCTCACCACCAAGTCCTATCCGGTCTCCTCCGCGCTCACCCTGCCGGACACGCAGAACGTCTTGCGGAACTTCGGCGGAGAGACCTGCGGTGGACAGTTGCCGGAACTGTTCACCGTGTCCTGCAACACCGGATTCGGGGCGATCGGGCTCGACCTCGGTGCGCAGAAGTTGGCGGACCAGGCGCAGGCCTTCGGCTTCAACCAGACCCCGCCGATCGACCTCCCCTTCGCCGCGCAATCCAGTTTCCCCTCGGTGGCGAGTTTCAGCCAAAACCGGCCGATCCTCGCCTATGCCGCAATCGGGCAGGCAAGCGTGCAGGCCACGCCTCTCCAGATGGCTATGACGGCAGGTGCGTTCGACAACGGCGGGGTGATCATGACCCCGCACATCCTCGACCACGTCACCAACAGCCAGGACCAGGTCGTCAGCACCTACCAAGCGAAGCCCTGGTTGCGTGCCACATCGCCGGCGACGGCGCAGTCGATGACCAGACTGATGCTCTCCGTGGTGAACAGCCCCGATGGTACGGGCACCTTGGCCCGGATCCCCGGGGTTCAGGTGGCCGCCAAGACGGGCACCGCCGAGACCGGGACCGGCCAGATCGACGCCTGGTTCGCCGCCTTCATACCGGGGAGGTCCATCGCCGTGGCGGTGCTGGTACCCAATCAGCCGAACGCCGACCAATACCAGGGCGGCACCATCGCCGCACCGATCGCCAAATCGGTGCTCGAGGCCTACCTTGCGGGCGCAGGCAACCCTGTGGCCTCGTCCCCCACGACCCCAACGACCACGCCAACCGCCGGCAGCCACTAGGAGAAGCACCCCCGATGAGTGGTACCTTCCGCACCGCAAAGGCCGGGAACGGCAGGGCGCCGCTCCACTTTGGTGAGCGTCAGTTCCACGTTCGCGCCGTCATCTCATCTAGCCTGGCCCCTACCCTCTGATCAGATGACCGATACCAGCGCCCCGATCTTCAGCGACCGCTACCAGCTGATCCGGCATATCGCCCGGGGTGGGATGGCGCAGGTCTACCTCGCTCAGGACCTGTTGCTCGACCGGCCGGTGGCGCTGAAAGTGCTGTTCCCGGAGCTGTCGATCGACGAGAACTTCGTCCGGCGATTCCGGCGGGAAGCGCAGGCGGCTGCCAACCTGAGCCATCCCAACATTGTCTCCGTCTATGACTGGGGCCAGGGTGACCGGACGTACTTCATCGTCATGGAGTACGTCGACGGCCAGACACTTTCGGCCCTTATCCGCCAGGGCCCGATCGAGCCGACCCGGGCGGCGGCGATCGGTGCGGACGTCGCCGGAGCGCTCGAGTTCGCCCATCGGCACGGTGTCATCCACCGCGACGTCAAGCCGGCCAACGTCCTGATCGACCAGTCCGGGACGGTCAAGGTCACCGATTTCGGGATCGCCCGCTCCGCCGGGGTCTCCGAGGGCCTGACCCAGACCGGGTCGGTCATGGGCACCGCCACCTACTTCAGCCCCGAACAGGCGCAGGGTCAGCCGGTGGACGCTCGCACCGACGTCTATTCACTCGGGATCGTCCTCTACGAGATGGTCGCCGGACACGCGCCATTCAGCGGGGAGAACCCGGTGTCGATCGCGTACAAGCACGTGCGGGAGGCGCCGGTTCCCCTCCGCCAGGTCAATCCGACCGTTCCGGCGGCGTATGAGGCGATCGTCGATCGGGCGATGGCCAAGTCGGTGGACGACCGCTATCAGACGACCGGGGAACTGCAGAAGGACCTGCAGCGCTTCCTGGCAGGGCAGCCCCTGGCGGCAGAGCCCGCCAACCGGGACCTCACCATGGCAGGCGCAGCCGTGGGCGCAGCAGCCGCCGCCACCCGGGTGGCGCCGCCAGAGGATCGAACGATGGTCGCGAGCCGCGAGCCGGCGGCCCCCTACACCGGGCCCGAGGAGCGACCACCCTCGAGACGGGCGCTCTGGATCGCACTCGCCGTGGCCGCCCTGGTCGTCGCCGGGGTCGTCGCCTATCTGCTCCTCCACGACACCGGCCCGAAGACGCTCACGGTGCCGAACGTCGCCGGCCAGCCCGTCGCGGCGGCCCAGTCCCAGCTGGCCCAGGAAGGCTTCACGAACGTCCACCAGAGCACCACACGGAGCGACACGGTGCCCAACGGAGAGGTGATCTCCACCGTGCCGGCGGGAGGAGCCCGGGCGAGGGCGAACGATCCGATCCAGTTGAACGTGAGCGGCGGACCGGTGCTGGTAGCCGTCCCCGACGTGACCGGCCAGGATCAGCAGGAAGCCACCGACAACCTCGAACACGCAGGCTTCAGGGTCACCGTGGCGACGGCCCACTCGAACACCGTCGCCCAGGGCCTGGTGATCCGCAGCAACCCCGCCCCCCACAGCCAGGAGGCGCAGGGCAGCGCGGTGCAGATCACCGTGTCGACCGGCCGGCGAACCGAGACCATCCCGACGCTCGTAGGCAAGTCGCCGACGGAAGCCGGCAGCGCGCTCGCCGAGCTCGGACTGACGACCCAGCAGGTCACCGAGTCCTCGAACACGGTGCCGAACGGCCAGGTGACCCGCACCTCCCCGCCGGCCGGGACCCGGGTGCCCGCCGGCTCGAGCGTGACCGTCTACGTGTCGACCGGCCCCGCCCAGGTGCGAGTGCCTTCCGTCATCGAAAACACGCAGGCGCAGGCGCAGAACGCCCTCTCCAACGCCGGGCTCACCCCGCAATTCTCCTTCACGAACGTGGGCGACCCGGCCCAGAACGGCCTGGTCCAGTCGACGAACCCGGCTGGCGGGACCATGGTGAACCAGGGCTCGACCGTGCAGGTCTTTATCGGGAGCTACACGCCACCCCCGACCACCGCCACGACCGTCCCGCCGACGACCGTCCCGCCGACCACCACCCCCACGACGACCCCGCCGACCACCGCCGCCAGGACCACGCCGCCGACCACCTGAGCTCAGAGCGAGCCGGCGGGCAGCTTCAGCGTGGGAACGGCGTCGAGCGCCTCAGGCTGGCCGCACGTGGCAAGCCAGTTGGCAATCATGCGGTGACCGCCCGTGGTGAGCACGGACTCGGGATGGAACTGGACCCCCTCCACGGCCAGATGGCGGTGCCGGATCCCCATGATCGTGCCGTCGTCGGCCGTAGCACTGATCTCCAGCGCCCCGGCGACGCTGTCGGGATCGACGGTCAGGGAGTGATAGCGGGTAGCGGTGAACCGACGGGGCATCCCGGCGAACACCCCGCGACCGTCGTGGTCGATGGTCGAGGTCTTGCCGTGCATCACGGCGGTGCGGACCACCCGGCCACCGAAGGCGGCACCTATGGCCTGGTGCCCCAGGCACACGCCGAGGACGGGCACCTTCCCGGCGAAGGCCGAAATCACGGCGGGGGTGATGCCGGCGTCCTCGGGTCTGCCCGGCCCGGGAGACAGCAGGATCCCATCGGGGGCAAGGTCCGCCAACGCTTCGATGCCGATCGCGTCATTGCGGTACACGATCGGCTCGGCTCCGAGCTCACCCAGGTACTGGACCAGGTTGTAGACGAACGAGTCGTAGTTGTCGACGACGACGATCCGGGCCATCGGGTGAGGTTACCGGCGAGGAGGACGCGAGTGCCGCGGGCCGTCACGGTCGCCTAATCTGGCGGCCGTGGCACGGCGAACCAAAGACGCTCCCGGGCGCGTCACGCCCAAGAAGGGCGCCGCGCGATCCGAGGGCACCGGTCGGCCCGCCAGCGGGAGGTATACCGCCCCGGTCCCGGTCGACCTGCGGGAGAGCCCCCGCTGGGTGCCGATCCTGATGCTCGCCTTCTTCGTCATCGGCGTGCTGGGCATCGTCCTGAACTACCTCGGCCTGCTCCCCGGTGGCGCGCACA
>WQVT01000067.1 GCA_009785715.1 Acidimicrobiaceae bacterium
CGAGTCGGCCTCTGAGTCCACCAGCGAGTCTCATACCACCGTGATCTACGAATCGGTCAGCGGGACGCTGTCGGCGAGCGATTCCGAGTCGTCCGTCAGCGACTCGGTGATCGAGAGCATGTCGCAGGCCGAGAGCTATCTGCAGAGCGAGTCCACGCTGAACCTGGGAGGGAGCGCAGAGTCCCGGATCGGCTCGCTGCTCTCGTCGCTGAACATCTTCGGGCGGCGCAAGTGAGCCGGCATCGAGAGGGAGGATGAGGCGTGGCCCAGGTTCGTGACCCCAAATTCGCGCCTCTGAGGGTCAAGCTGGCCTGGACCGTGCTGCTCTTGGTGTGTTTCCTGATCGGCCGCTACATCCCCATCCACCTGTTGCATGAGGAAGCCCACGGGACCAACGAGGCCAACGCCGACCTGCTCAACGCCGCCAACATCGCCACGGGTGGCAACTTCTTCTCCCCCTCCCTGTTTTCGCTGGGTCTGGGCCCGTGGATGAGTGCGATGATCCTGTGGCGTTTTTTCTTCATTGCCAGGATCGCCAGGGACCACAAAATCCCGGAAGAGACCGTGAAGCGCGCCCGCAACGCCCTGATGGTGGTCTTCGCAGTGATCCAGGCAATCAGCCTGATGTCGCGCTACGAGATCGGGTCGGTGTCGTGGGGACCGTTCTCCGACCGGGTCAACGCGCAGATCGTCATCGTCGTGATCTTGACCGTTGGCGCCGTCGTGGTGGCATGGCTGGCTCAGAAGAACGAGGACCTGGGCCTCGGTGGCATCACCATGTTCATCCTCTACCAGATCATCATCACCGCCGGGCGAAACAGAGGGGTGCTGTCTGTCGCGACAAGTAATTCGGACTACATGCGCGTCCTGATGCTGGTGATCGTGGCGTGCGTCTGCGTGATTCTCCTCGGGGTGGTCGCCGGCAACGCCGAACTGCGCCTGCACGTCAACAAGGTGTCCATCGACAGCGGCTACACAGGAATGTCGTACCTCCCGATCAAGCTCAACCCGGCTGGCGCCTCGCCCATCATGTACGGGCTTGCCTTGATCTCCCTGCCGCAGTACGTCGCGCGCACCGTCAGCACGGTCGCACCGGGCACGTCCGGGGGCGTGAACCGGTTCCTCTCGATTTGGAGTCTGACCAATCCCGTCGGGTTCAGCGGCTACCTTCTGCTGCTGTTCGGACTGACGATCTTCTTCGGGGTGTTCACCGTCGGCCCCAAGGACGTGGCCGAAAGGATGGAGAAGGGCGGCGAGTACTTCGATCACGTTCCGCCCGGTTCCGACACCAGGCAGTACCTCCGGAGGCGCGTCGTGGTGCTCTCCGCGCTGAGCGGCGTGGGCCTCGTGATCTTCACCGGGGTGCCCCTCTACTTCATCGGGTCGTACCCGAAGCTGCAATACCTGCTGACGGCGCCGGGAACGCTGATGATCCTGCTGGTCCTGCTATGGCTGCTCTATGAGGAGATCGCCGACACGATGCTCGGCACGAAGTACGTCTTCGCCTTTGAGGACGCACCGGATAAGGCGTCTCCGACCAAGTCCTCCTCGAGCGGAGCGGTGGCATGATCCGGATGCCTGAGCGAGAGGCCAAGAACGGGCGGCTTGTCGAGCGGGTGAACTCCCATGAGAAAGCCATGCGCACGCTGTCCGACGCCCAGCTCCGGGACAAGACGCGAGAGTTCCAAGAACGGCTTGAGAATGGAGAGCAGATCGACCATCTCCTGCCCGAGGCGTATGCGGCGGTCAGGGAGGCAGACCAACGAATCGTCGGAAAGTTCCCCTACGAGAACCAGGTCTTCGCCGCGATCGTCATGCACCAGGGCGACATCGCGGCGATGAAGACCGGGGAGGGCAAGAGCCTCACCGCGACGCTTCCCCTTTACCTCAACGCCTTGACGGGTCGCGGCTCGATGCTCGTGACGGTCAACGGCTACCTGGCCCGCCGCGACGCCGAGGAGTTCCGGCCGGTATTCGAGTTCATGGGTCTCCGGCTTGCGATCGGCGTTCCCGAGGTGGGCAGCGCCGACTTCTCCACCGCGGAGAAGAAGGATATCTACGCCGCGGACGTCGTCTACTCGACGAGTGACAAGGTCGGCTTCGACTACCTCCTTGAGAACCTGGCCGGGACGAGCCAAGAGAAATTCCTCCGTCCGTTCAACTACGTGTTGATCGACGAGGCAGACGCGATCCTCCTGGACCTGGCCCAGATGCCGCTGGTCATCTCTGGCTCGCCGCGCGTGCAGTCCAACCTCTATCCGCTGGCAGACGAGTTCGTTGCGACGCTTCGCGAGGGAATCGAGTACAAGTACGACGAGAGCACGGGAACCGTCAACCTCACCAAGGACGGGATCGCGGCTGGGAACCGGTTCTTCCACGTCCAGAACCTCTACGACCCCGAGCATTTCCAGCTCAACCGCCACGTCAACCTCGCGCTGCGGGCACGGACGCGCTTTCTGCCCATGCGCGACTACATGGTGCAGGGCCGCAACCTCGTCCTCCTCAGTTCCGTGACCGGCCGGCTCCTCGAGGGCAACAAGCTCCAGGGCGGGCTCCACCAGGCCATCGAGGGTAAGGAGAGCCTGGAGATCACCACGGAGAACCGGGCGATGGCGTCGGTGACCTATCAGAACCTGTTCCTCATGTTCGACAGGATGGCGGGCATGACGGGCACGGCGAAGGGCTCGGAGAAAGAGCTCCTGAAGACCTACGGGACCGAAGTCGTCGAGATCCCAACCTACCGCCCGCTCATCCGAACCGACGAGCCCGACATCGTCGTCGCCACGATGGAGGAGAAGGAACGACTCGTCCTGGACTACGTGGAGGAGGTCCGCCAGACGGGGCGGCCGATCCTTCTCAACACCGCCTCGGTGAAGACCTCCGTGAAGTTCTCCCAGTACCTCCTCGACCGGGACATCGAGCACAACCTCTTGAACGCGTTGAGCGAGGCCCACGAGGCGGAGATGGTCCGCGAGGCCGGTCGTAAGGGGGCCATCACCGTTGCCACTCTTATCGCCGGTCGAGGAACGGACATCCAGCTCGAGTCGGACGCCGAGGAGCTCGGTGGGCTGGTCATCATCGGGGCAGAGAAGCTGCCCAACCAGCGGGTCGAGGACCAGGTGAGGGGCCGTGCGGGACGCCAGGGCGAGCCGGGCTCCAGTCGCTTCTACGCGTCGATGGAGGACGACCTCTTCGTGAAGTGGGGCTCGATCAAGCAGGAGGACATCCACAGAAGGCACCGCAGCCCGCGTGCCATGCGGCATCTGCTCGATCGCGCCCAGCGGGCCGGCGAGGAGAGCGCCCGCGGCGCCCGCAAGCTCTCCAAGGACTTCGACGTGGCGATGGCGCGACAGCGCGAGCTCGTCTACGAGATGCGCAACCAGATCATCACGGGCGAGCCGATCACCTCGCAAAGACTCGAGAGGATCGCGGCGGGGGTCCTTGCCGACGCCGCTGCTGCTCAGGCCTGGCAGACACCCGGGTCCGTCATGAGATACATCTTTGACAACCTGAGCTACCACCTCCCTGCCGGCTTCGACACCCTGGACACGGGTAACCAGCAGCACGTGCTCGAGTTCCTGTCGACGATATTTGCCCGGGCGGTTCAGGAGAAGGTCGACACTCTCGCCGACCCCGAGATCTACGCCAGGTTCCAGAACATCATCTTCTTGAAGGCGATCGACGTCGCCTGGGTCGAGCAGGCCGACTTCCTCGAGCAACTGAAGACCGTCGTCCAGGACCGGAACATGGCGCAGCACAAGGTCGAGTACGAGTACCGCAAGGAGGCCTTCTTTGCCTTCCAGGAGATGAAGAGGCGCATCAACCGGGACATCGTTCGGCTCCTATGCCTGAGCCGCATCGAGCATACCGCCGACGGTGGCCTCATCATCCAGTACGCGTGAGTGGGCGAAGCCCTGAAGCTCGCTTGAGGTCACGAGTCCGTGGTGCTCGGATGGTCAACCCGAGCCGCAGATGACAGCTCCAAGCAGTGAAGCGACGCTTATTGGAGATAGGTAAGAACTATGACTTTTCGCCGGCCCCGAGGAGCGAGGGCAATCGTCACGGGCGCCAGCCGCGGCTTCAGAGATGGCCGATCGTGACCTCCCTCGTCGAAGAGGGTGCCCATGTCGTTGGCGTCGCCCGCAGCGTAGGACCGGACGAGCTGTGCGACGAACTCGGCGATAATTTCACACCGGAGATTGCGGATATGACCGATCCGCTCCTCCCGGACGGTTGCTTTCCGAGCATGGCCCGATACTCTGGTCCTGGGCGCCGGAGTCACCCCTCCGATGGGTCCGATCTCAAGCAGACCCATTTGTGTTCATGCCGTCGGGTCGGTGTTGGCTTCGTTTCCCGCTGACGCCGTCAGGCGACGGGAGTCTTCTGATACAAGAGCCGTTTGCAGATCGAGAAGTGTGCGCATCGTCGCCAGCTCGAAGCGTCGGAGGTCATCCTCACCCACGCGCGAGGGCCCGCTGGCTACCTCGTCGGCAAAGACTCGCTCGTATACCGGGATGAGGGCCAGTGTGATCGACAGCCCCCACGGCTGCAGATATGCGGCTCTCGCTTGATCGATATGCTCACGGCTGAAGATCAAAAGAGCGAAGACCTCTCCGGTGGGTAGCCTGCCCCCGACCCCTACGACGGAGGCCACCCCGTACCGGGCGATGAAGTCGTGGTCCGCGATGAGGGGGCTTTCGAGAGGGTTCTCGACATGGAAGACGCCGAACGCGCGCTCCGCAGGGTCGACAGTCGCCTCGCTCTGTGCGGGCTGTACGGGCAGGGGATCCCCGAATTGGCGGAACATGCCGGTGACCATCGGGAACATCATTGCCCCGAGGGTGGTGCCAGCCGGGATGATCTGATGACGGCGAGAGCGGTGACGGTCGCACCAGTCCGGTTCCAGGCCGTCTGTCGCCAACAAGGTCAGGAACTGGTCGTCGGGATTGGGCTCAGTTCGGGATCTGACCAGCTCTGCCAGGCGTCCGTGTAGCTGACGACGGCGGACAGTAACGAAACATCGAACCAGAGCAGATGCCGGCTCGTTGGAATTAGTTAGTGACTCCTCGCGGATCATGCGGACGGCAGTCGTGGCAACTTCCTCCATCGAAGTCGAGGAACCGCCTATTGCGCGGAGTCGTGAGCCCATCTCCAGAGATGCAGGCAGCGACAGCGCACCAAGGCTCAGTGCCATAGGGGCCGCCGAGCAGAGTGAGCCTGACACCTGACCCATGACGGAGCCGAGTCCGTCCGTCTGCCCGGTCCATAGCCACCAAGGTTATATGCCGAGTTGCGCTCGCTCGCCAGGTCCTTACGAATACGTCCAACCTTACGACGGGATCGTGTGCTCATCAAACGCACCCCTGTCGCGATCACCGACCCAGTTCGGACGGGTACCCCACTTCTAAGGGCATCTAGTACGGCAATCCCAAAGGGACGCGAAAGCAGAAGGCGAACTCTCGTGCCGGTGAGATACCGGGGCGATCCAGGGGGGGACAAGACTCCCCCCAGCCGTCACCTAGTCATACGTCCAGTCCACCTAGGTGGCAAAATCCTAACCCTAAGAATCACTGGCTGCATCAGCAAACCTGCGGGAACAGTCCGAGTGCCCAGGCGTCGGTTACTGTCTTGCTCCGATGAGCAGAAGAGCGACCGACCGGCTGGCGACCGATCTCGGGGCTGCGATCCGACGGGCTCGGCTCAACGCTGGCCTCACTCAGATGCAGCTGTCCGCGGCAGTCAGTGTCGAACAGACTCGTCTCTCGCGCTGGGAGCTGGGAAAGAGCATGGTCGGGGTGCTCGAGTTGATCGACCTGGAACTCGCCCTGGGGTTGCGTCGGGGCGACCTGTTCATCGCCGCCGGCCTGATCGACCTGCCCCCTATGGACGCCGAACGGGCACTCCAGGCCGACCCGGACCTGGACGAGGACTCCCGAGCGGTGTTGCTGCGTTTCTACAGGGCGGCGCTGCAGATGGCGGACGTGACTCGACGTCCCGGGCGGGGAGGCAGGCGCGTTGAGTCGCGGCCCCTACGCGGATTCCAGGCGGACGGCTGACGCCGGTGCGCTGCTCGACGGAGGCGCGGGCGTGATCACACCAGCTTCCGTGGCGGCGATGACGGCCGACCGGGCCCCGAGCGGCGCGCCGGACCGTCGGCCCGAGCACTTGTCGATGGTGCCGGCTGAAGGGAGCCGATCCCAGCCGTTCTGAAGGTGCCGCGGCCACCGTTAGTCTGTGGGTGACACTGAGGTTCCCTCATCGGAGAGTTAACGTGGAATCCAAGCGTGACCTGCGCCGACGCATGCGGCGCCTAACGGATGACCTCGATGCAGCGCGAGCCGAGTTGGGTTACATCGACCACGAGCGGCAGCTGCTGCGCAGGGCCTATCTCGACGCCGACAAGGAGCGCCGACGGCAGATCACGTCCTTTCTTGGCCAGACACTCGGCCCCGCCCTCGAACGACGGAATCGGGCGGCCCTGATCGTCGTTTCGTCGATTCAACAACCGGATCACCGGTCACTTGGGGGGACCGGGATGACTGACGTCGGCGAGCCGGGGGATCGCGCCAACCAGCATGAGTTGCGGGAGTCTCTGCACAAGCTCTGGACAGAACTCGCCAGCAACCACCGACTGCTGATCGAAGCCCAGCAAACGAGGGTACCGCCGGGCGCTGAACTGTTGATCGTCTTCGCCATGGGCATGATCAGACGGGCGATGCATGGCAACCCGATCTACAGCGATGAGATGGCCATAGTGACCAGGGCAACTCACGACGCACGTGACTGGTGGCTGGAGAATTACAGCAAGGACCCCCACCTTGAAGCACGGGACCACTTCCTGCGGACCCTGCAGCTCATCGAGACCCACCCGTAGTGGATGCGGGCACTGTACGAGCCCCGTTGCTCCATGCTTCGGTTGCCGTGGAGAGATGGACCCCGTTCAGCTCTGGCCAGGCGAAGGCGAAAGAGGTACGTTGAGGCGTTGGGACAAATTGGAACCAGTGAAGCGCGCCTTCGGACATTTCATCACATGCCCCATTCTGAGCATCCCGTATCCGACCGCGAACTGCTCATGCTTGTAGGTCAGGCCCAACGACTCACTGCTGACCCACCGTCGCTACCCGCTGCTCGAGCCATCGGCCACCGAGTGGTCGAGGTCCTCCAACGAGCCCTGAGCGACCGCCGACGGGTAGAAGTCATCGAGATCGACGCCATCATCGGGGCTGTACAGGAAGCCGGCGCCTACTACCAGCAAAGCGGTAACGAGGACAAGTATGGGGAGTACAACCGAATCCAAGCCATTGGTATCTATAACCGCCTGCGGGACGACGTGCTGGAGCTTCAGGCCGACGCCGCCGTTATGGAAGAAGCCGAACAAGAATACCTCAGCGTCCGCGAGGCCATAGTCAGCTTGGCATACGCCACGGCCACCCCCAAGGACCGACGCCTAATCACCCGATTCCTTTTCGACGTCGCCCATTCAGTCCCGACAGCGCGAATAGCCGACGGATAGGAATTCAGCATTACCATACGAAGGCTGGCGCGCTCGGTCTCGTAGTTGTGGATTTGCCTCAGGCTTACGGGTTTGGCCGACGCGTCCGGTCCTGCACGTCGGTTGTGGTGTCCCTGCCTCGCTTTGTGACAGCTCCAGAGCTCAAGGGCCCTGTTGGCAACAGTGCTCACCAGCGAGAGGCTCAGTTCGACCAGCCCTCCCGACCAGCGGTTGAGGTGGCCGCGCCCATCAGTTGGCAAGATTCGAGAACCGATCACCGGAATACAAGAAATAATTTGTTATATGCCAAGGAGTATTGGTCCGCTTCTTCCACTTCCCCGCCGCTGCGCTGCGTGCAATGCTGGTTTCGATGCCCGGGAGTCCGAAAAGCAGTATTCCGAATGGGAGCTGGCCAACAGAATGGCCAAGGCTCGACAGGCAGCGGTTTCACGCGCTAGGAGATTACCTCTTTGCTCGAGGTCACCGTGGCGGACAACGAGATACGTGGGCAACGGAGACCGCCCGGGCCTGTTCCGGTTTACGACATCCGACCTTGGGTCGCTCTACGTCGCCATCATGGCGGCGTTCGAGGAGTCCGCAGTGTTGGCGCCCGCCCTCAACATCGAACAGGTCGGTCCAGCCCTCGTCCGGGCGGGCTGGGACGAGCCGATCGACGAAGACCTGCTCGGGCGGGCGTTGGCGGCGCTGACGGGTTGGCGGCGGCTCGAGGCCACAACGGATCACGGGGCGCGCTTCGCCACCCCCGAGGAATTCGAGCGCAAAAACCTCCTGTGGGCTGGCACCCAAGGGCGAGGCGGCGGTCACCGGGATGCTTCGGGCGGTCGACGCCTTGCGCCAGGCCGTCGGGCTCCAAACAGCGGTGCTCGACGCGATCGGCGACGGGTTGGCCGGGCACGCTGACCAACCGCGGACGTACCCGCCCCGTCGGCGACCCGAGCATCGTGCGCGCCGCCCGTCAAAGGGCCCAGGTGGAACAGCTCGCCAGGGCGGAGGGCTGCCGGCGGGGTCGAACAGCTCGGTGGTTTGGGACCTGGCCGGCGTCGGCCTTGCCGTCCCCTTCGACCTCGATGGGGTGACGGTCACCGTCACGGCTTAACCTCAAGGGGCCGGCGCCGGACGAGACGCCGGAACCCGCAGCCGCACCCAAGAGGGGGGTACGACAATGGCCAGTGTGCCCGACCTCGACAACTCCGAGGTTGTCCGAAGGGCAACCCGAGCCGCCGGCGGCGACGTAAACCTCGTCGTGCTGATGACGGTTCTCGTGCGAACGCACCGTGACACCGCAGCCCTGCGCCGCCGGGTTAAGAAGATGGAGCGCCGCCTCTGGCACGACTGGGACCCGGGTACTTA
>WQVT01000068.1 GCA_009785715.1 Acidimicrobiaceae bacterium
ACGGGGCGCCCGGCGGCCTCCTCATGGCCGCCCCCCGGGAGCAGGAAGAGCCGCTGGTATCGGCGGTGACCGACGCCGGGCTCGAACCCCGGCTCTGGGACAACGGATCGATCGACGCCCGGCACCCCGCACGGCGGTGCCCTGGCACTTGACGGGAGGACCATGACCCCAAGCGAGACAACACCCCGACTGACCGCCGAGAAGCGTGTCCTGTACAAGGTGATCGGTGGCGGCATTCGCTGCTTCACCGTCGCTTCGCGCCTTGCCTACCGCGTGACCCCGCCGTGGGCGGGCAAGCTCGGCTCGGTCGATCACGTCACCATCCCCTGCCGCGACCTGCGCGTCGCCGAGGAGTTCTACGTCGGCCTGCTCGGCGCCCGGGTCGCCCTGCGCCTCGACGCCGCGCGGCTCGAGCGGATCGGGTGGTCTCCCGAAGACATCGAAGCCAACCACGCGGCCCACCTGCAGCTGACCTTCGCGGGTGGTCCCCACCTGGACGTGTTCGAGTATCCGGAGGGCATCCCTGCCGCCACGGCACCGATGCACCCCCACATCGCCCTGAAGGTCGGCCCGCGCCAGATCCTGCCGTGGAAGCAACGCCTTGTCGACCATGGCGTGGTGGTCGCCGGCCCGACGAGGCCCGGCCCGCCCGGCCAAGCCTCGTTCTATTTCAACGATCCATTCGGAAACCATCTCGAGCTCGTGACCGTCGGGTTCACCGACCAGGAATTGCCCATCGGCGTGCCCGACCGCTCGCAGCTGAACTACGAATGGGCGCCGGCCGGTTTGCACCTCGATCGGTCGGCATAGCCAGCTCATCCGGGCAGGGCCAACTGTCTCACGGACACGGGACCTTGGGCCCTGTTCCTCTTCCCTGGTTCGGCTATCGTCCGCGACAGACCAAACGGCATCACGTGAACCAAAGGATGACGAGATGACCTATATGGAGCCACGCGACTTTCCCTCCCAGGTCGGGGTCCCTGGAGTGCCCTGGTGGTCCGAGGATCTGCGGCAGCCTTCGTTCATGCGAGACTTCCCGCCGAGTGTCTGGGAGGATCTGGCACTCGCCCACATCGAGCAGCACATCGCGACCGAAACAGGCGCCGCAGAGGCCTATGAGGACCTGGGGAAGGCCGAAGACCCGCAGGTCCGGTACCTGGCGTCGCTGATCGCTGCAGATGAGATGCGCCATCATCAGCTGTTGCAGGACATCGCGCAGTCGCTCCGCTCCAGGGTGAGCGAAACGGTCGATCAGTCGGCCATCGCCAAGGTGGCGCCTCTGAGCTCGGAGCGCCGAGGAGTCCTCCTCGAGAAGACCCGTCAGCTCCTGGAGATCGAGGAGAATGACACGGGCGAATTGAAGAAGCTGCGCCGCGAGCTCGATAAGGCGCCGGATGAGACCGTGTGGCCGCTCCTTGTGGAGATCATGGAGTCCGACACCGAGAAGCACATCCGGATCCTCAAGGCGATCGAACGCTACTTGACCCGCGAACGCTGGTAGCCAGGCACTTGGCACCCGTGATCGATCACGTCTCTCTCCAGGTCACCGACGTCGCTCGCAGTCGGACTTTTTACCAAGCTGTCCTCAAGCCCCTTGGACTCCGAGCTGCCTACACCGACGGCGACGCCGTCGGTTTTGCGAACGGCGACCGCGCTCCCTTCTGGATCGGGCCTCCGGTCGAGCTCAGCCCCGCCAGAGAAGTGCACATCGCATTCACGGCCGCCGACCGGACCGTGGTCCGGGGCTTTTACGAGGCCGCTCTGGGCATCAAGGCAGAGATCCTCCACGCGCCGCGGATATTCCCTGAGTACCACGACGACTACTTCGCCTGTTTCGTGAGAGACCCGGATGGCAACAACATCGAGGCTGTGTGCCATGAACCCCAAAACCCGGGGTGATCGTTTGATCTGAACGGGACTCAGCATGATCGGTAAGATCGTCGACGGTCCGCCCTGTCTGGATCAGTTAGGCTGGACCTTGTACCTCATGCAGCGGTGGCCTTTCGAATATGAGACGATCAATTGCTATGGCACGTCAGCCGACCCGCCGACACGCTGAGCCCCTGGAAACCGAGGAACCTCGGCCTCTGGCGCTTGACGCGATCAATCGCGCGATCATCGAGCAACTGCAGCAGGACGGTCGTCGGACCTACGGTGCCATCGCGGAAGCGGTCGGTCTCTCGGAGGCGGCAACCCGGGTTCGAGTGCGACAGCTCCTGGATGCCGGGGTGATGCAGATCGTCGCGGTGACGGATCCCCTGCGCATCGGGTTCAAACGTCAGGCCCTCATCGGAATCAAGGTCGATGGTGACCTTGAGAAGGTCACCGAGCAGCTCGTCGCGGTGCCGGAGATCGATTATGTGGTCATTTGCGCCGGCTCATTCGATCTGCTCGTTGAGCTCGTTTGCGAGGATGATGACCGCCTCCTGGCACTTCTGAACGGACAGATTCGATCGACACCGGGCGTCCGGAGTGCCGAAATATTTGTGTACTTGAGGCTTGCCAAGCAGACTTACTCTTGGGGAACTCGCTGAATCTCCGCTGCTGTTCTCCTCTCTTCCCAGGCAACCGGGGTTTCGAGGTCGCTTGGGGGTGTCTGACGCGCTCTGACACGAGACGCTTCCCACCCCGGCCCGGGCACCGACTCGAGGAGCCTCTTCGTGTAGTCGTGCTCGGGCCGACCAATGACCTGCTCGGTGGACCCGTACTCGACCACCTGCCCGCGCTGCAGGACAAGGGTCCGTTCGGTCAGCTGTCGCACGACGGCCAGGTTGTGGCTGATGAACACGTAGGTCATGCCGGTGCGCTCGCGGATCTCGTTCAGCAGATTGATCACCTGCGCCTGGATCGAGACATCCAGTGCCGAAACCGCCTCGTCCAGGATCAGGACCAGGGGTTCCGCTGCCAGGGCTCGAGCGATGGCAACGCGCTGGCGTTGACCGCCTGAAAGATTCTGCGGGAGAGACCGGCCAAGCCCGCCGTCGAGGCCAACCTGCTCGAGGAGTTCGAGGGTTCGCCGCCTCCGCTCGACCTTGTCCAACCGGAGGTGAATCTGCAGGACCTCATCGATGCAGGCATTCACCTTCTGGCGCGGGTCGAGCGAGGTATACGGGTCCTGGAAGACGATCTGAAGCTCACGGCCACGTCGCTCGCGTTCGGCTCGTCTCCTGGCCGGGACCGACCGGTCACGGCTCGCGACCGTGATCGTGCCGGACGTCGGCCGCTCGAGCCCGCTCACCATGCGTGCGATGGTCGTCTTCCCGGACCCCGACTCGCCGACGATACCGAGCGATCCACCGCGCGCAACCGTGAAGTCGACCCCGCCGACCGCCACGAGATTCTGCCTCCGGTAGCCGCGTGCGCCAGGGAGCCGGAAGGTCTTGCGGAGTGATCTGACAGCCACCAGTGCATCGGGTGCTGTTGCGGGAGGCATGGCAGTCACGGTCGCGACCTCAGTCCACGCTCGGCCGAACGTCCGGGCTGAATACGCTCCGATCCCGGTCCGCTCGCAATTCGTCTGTCCGAATGCAGCGGGCAAGGCTGCCATCGATCACTCGTATCTCGGGGACTTCCTGTTGGCATCCGGGTTGGACGTACGGACACCGGTCGTTGAACGGACACCCGGGCGGAGCCTCCGCGGCCGACCTGGGACGCCCCGGGATCTGTGGCACACGTCGTGTCCGCTCCCGCAACTCTGGACGAGAGGCGAGCAACCCGGTCGTGTACGGATGGAGCGGCTGCTCACGCAGCTGCGCCGGCGTCGAGATCTCGACGATGTAGCCGGCGTACATGACGGCGATCCGATCGCTGAAAGCGGCGGCCAGTTCGAGATCGTGCGTGATGAACACCATCGCCATGCCCCGTGCCCGACGCAGGTCGTCGAGAATCGCCACCACTTCTGCCTGGGTGGTCATGTCCAGGGCGGTCGTCGGCTCGTCCGCCAGCAGCAGTTCCGGCTCGGCGAGCAAGACGGACGCGATCATCACCCGTTGCAGCATCCCGCCCGACAGCTGGTGCGGATACTGCCGGAGCCGGCGACGGGGGTCGTCTATCCCGACCTCCTCCGCCAGCGCCTCTGCTCGCTTCATGGCCTCCCGTTGATCCATCCCCCGCTCGCGGACCAGGGCCTCGGTGAGAAAGTCCCCGACGCGATGGACCGGGTTGATCGCCGCTCGGGGATCCTGGAAGATCATCCCGGCGCGCCTGGCGCGAAACTCCCGCATCTCTCCTTTCGTCTTGGTCCTCACGTCTTCGCCGTTGAAGCGGATCGCACCGGAGACTCGTCCGTCCGGGGGGAGGAGACCCATGATCGCTCGTGCCGTCATCGATTTTCCGGACCCGCTCTCGCCCACCAGGGCCACAACCTCCCCGCGACCAAGCCCGAACGACACATCGTGTAACACGGGTCGGTACCGCTTCCCCGTCCGCAGTTCCACGGCCAGGTTTTCCACTTCGAGCAGCCCGGTCATCGTCGCTGCTCACTCGCTCGCGAGCTGATTGCCCACGTAGGTCACCGCGCTCACACAGGCAATGATCAGGATGCCCGGGTAGATGACCTCGGCGGGGTGTCCCTGCAGCAGCGCGCTCTCGTTGTTGACCAGTACACCCCAGTCTGCCCTCGGCGGCTGGATGTTCAGTCCCAGGAATGAGAGCGCTGCCAGGTCGATCAGGGCATACCCGAAGCTGATCGTGGCCTGGGACCAGATCACCGAGGAGACATTGGGGATGAGATGGCGGAGCGCTATCGCCTTCCCGGAGAGTCCCTGCACCTCGACGGCCGCAATGTACGGCTTCGACCTCTCCTTCAGCATGGCGGAGCGCGTGACCCGGGCGATCCACGGCGTGTAGGCAATCCCCAACGAGAAGGAGCACTGTAGGAGCCCCGGCCCGTACAGGGCGACCACCAGAATCGCGAGCAGCAGTCCGGGGAATGCGAAGAAGAAATCCAGGATACGACTGATGACGAGGTCGACCTTCCCGCCGCACCACACCGCGGTTGATGCCGCGAGCAGGGCGATCACGGTCGCGAGCGAGATCACGATCAGCGGTCCGAGCAGGCTTGGCTGCGCACCCCAGATCAGGCGCGAGAGGATGTCCCGGCCCAACTCGTCCGTTCCGAGGAGGTGAGCCGCTGAAGGACCGCTGCTGGTGTTCAGGAAGTCTTCGTGGTTTGGCGCGTACGGGGCGACCACCGAGGCGAAGGCTGCGGCGAGTGCCAAGAGGAGGACGAAGGCGGCGGCCACGATTCCGCCGACCCCGAGCCGCTCGCGAAGTCGCCCCCCGACCCGGCCGGTATCCGGGGCGTCGAGTAACCGGACCGCGACGCTCATGCCTGTCTACTCCCCGGCCGGATACGCGGATCGAGCATGGTGTAGAGGATGTCGACCAACGTGTTCGTCACGATGAAGGCACTGACCAGGATGAGCGATACCGCCTGGACGGTGGCGAAGTCCTTCTGCTCGACACTGGTGAGGAGGAGCTGCCCGAGGCCGTTCAAGCCGAACGCCTGCTCGACGATGACGGTTCCGGCGATGAGCCCCGCGATCTGCAGTCCCGTAACGGTCACGATCGGGATCAACGCGTTCCGGATGACGTGGCGGGCGATGACAACCTTGGGATGCAGGCCTCGCGCCGTCGCGGTCATGACCGGGTCGCTGTGGAGTTCGTCGCGTACGCTCACCCGCGTCACGCGGGTGAGGTAGGCGACGGCCCAGAGGGCGAGGGCCGTGGCGGGCAGGGTCAGGTGGTAGAGCCGGCCGAAGAACCCCGAGCCGGCCCCGATGACCGGGAACCATCGGAGTTTGACGGCGAAGACCTCGATCAGGATGACCGAGGCGACGAACGTGGGAACGGCCGTCCCGACGTTGGTGGCGACCATGATGCTCCCGTCGAGCTTCCTGGGTCCCAGCGCGGAGATGACCCCCAACAGGATGCCGAAGAAGGTGATCAGCACCGAGGCGTAGACCACCAGGAAGATCGTCGTGCCTGCCACGGCACTGATCCGGCCGGCCACCGACGTCCGAAATGCGATCGACGTCCCGAAGTTGCCTTGCAGCGCCGACGTCGCCCAGTGCCAATACTGGACGAGGAACGGCTCGTTCAGGTGGTACTGGGCGTCGACCGCGGCCCGGACTGCCGGGGACACCGTGTGGTTCCCGAAGAGGACTGCGTCGGGGCTACCGGGCGCCAGGAAGAGGCTTCCGTAGATAAGGAAGCTGCTGAGCACCAGCAAGACGACGAGCGATAGGAACTGTCGGCCCAGGTATCCCGCCAAGGCAGCTCAGCACTTCCCGATTGACGCCGCCCACGGGCTCGTCATGGCGCTGAAGTCCAGGGGAACCCCGCAGATGCCCTTCCGGACGAAGGTCTGATTCTGGGCGAAGCTGAGGGGTATCCAGGGCAGGTCTTGCGTGATCAGCTTCTGTGCCTGGATGACCAGGGGGGCCCGCTTCTGGGCGTTGAACGTGGCGTTCGCCTCGGTCAAGAGCTTGATCACCTTGGGATTGTCGTAATTGTTGAAGTTCGATATGGCGCCTGGCATCGCGATATCGTCATAGATCGCCAGGGGATCCGGAACCTGGTCGTAGTTCCCGGTGAAGATCAGGTCGTCACCCGTCCTGGCCTTCGCGTCGCTGAAGAGTGCGCCGTACTGGTCGGCGGGAACGACCTTCAACTTCACGTTCAGCCCGACACTCGCGGCGCTCTGCTGCACGATGGAACCGAGGTCCGCGATCTGCTGGTTGCTGCCCGGGATCGCGAGGACAATGGGCTTCTTGGCGACCGATCCGGCCTCGGCTACGAGTTTCCTCGCGTTGGAGGTGTCCTGGCCGGCCTTGGCGATCGCGTTGTAGGCCGCCTGGTACGCGCCCGGGTCTGCACGGACGTAGCCCGAGCCTCCCTCGGCGTAGGCGGGAGTCGCCTGGCCGAACTGCACCACCTTGATGACGGCACTTCGGTCGATCGAGGCGGACAGGGCCTGGCGGACGGCCTGATTACTGATCGCCCCCTTCGTCCCGACAACGATGAGCGCGAAGATCTGCATCGACTGGGATGGGTTGTTCGAATACAGGTGCCCCGAGCTGGCCTTCTTCAGGGGTGCGGTGTCCGCACCCGGGATGAAGAAGCCGCCCGCGAACGTTCCGGTATCGAAGGCACTGGCTATTTGGCCGGGGTCGTTCGGCCATTGGAACGTGATCTTGCCCACCTTCGGCTGGCGGGCCTTGTCCCAATACGCGTTGTTCTTCACCATGACCAGATCACTGGTGCCGTTCCAGGATTGCAGCTTGTAGGCGCCGGTGCACATGATGCCGCCCTTCGGAGTTCCGAAGCTCGACCCTTTCTGCTGGACGAACTTCGGCTCGACCACGGCGCTCGCCAGAGAGGCCATCTCCGGCAGGAACATCGAGTCCGGCTTGCTGAACTTGACCGTAACGCTGAGCGGGCCGGATGCCGTGATGGTCTTGACGTCGTCGAAATAGAAGGTGTAAATGGACTGGTTGGCCGGGTTCATGTTGCGCTTGAGGCTGTAGACGACGTCGGCTGCGGTCATCGGGCTGCCGTCCCAGAACTTCACACCTTGATGCAGGTTGAAGGTCAGCGTGGTCGGGTTGGGCTGGCTCCACGACTGCGCGAGATCAGGCACCGTCTTCAACCCGGGCGTCTGGATAACCAGACTGTCGCACATATTCGGGATGATCTGGTCCTCGGGATAGTCCTGGTACTTGACCGGGTCCATGGACGAGGGCGGATAGGGGCCGATCCACCAGGTCAGGGAGGGAATGTCGCCCTTGGCCGGCGCGGTCTGCAGGTCGCTCGCAGAAGAGAGGGGAGCCTTTGGTCGCCCCTGCGCCTGGGCGGTCGTGGAAGTCGCCAGAGGCGTCAACAGCACGCTGCTTGCGACGGCGATGCTCACAGCCTTCTTGAGATGCATGGTCCTGGTTCCTCCCTGGGGACTTCTGATCGTCATGCCGCTTGGTGCACGACGGCGCCGGCGACGACGGTGGCGAGCACGGGAAGTTCGGCGACATCCCGGGCGGGACACTCGGCGGGATCCTCGGCCCAGGCGACGAAGTCAGCACGGCACCCCGGGCGCAGCATCCCCGCAAGGTCGCTCTCACCGTTGGCCTTGGCGGCGTTGGTGGTGTAACCGGCGAGGGTTTCTTCGCCGGTGAGGGGGCGACTGGTACCGATCGCTCCCTTGTCGGGCAGGTCGGGTGCGCGTCGGAGTTGCGCGGTATAGAAACCCAGCCGGGGGTCGTAGGAGGCAACGGGCCAATCCGAGCCGAGCACCATCAAGGCGCCGGCCGCCGAGAGATCGCCCGAACGCATCGTGTGCTCGCAGCGGTGGGCGCCGAGGCGCTCCGACCACGGGTCGGAGAGATCCGGCTTCATCCAGCGGAGATGCATCGGTTGCATCGATGCCGCGACGCCTTCGGGGAGGAATCGGGCGATCGTCTGGTCCGGAACCGTCTCGATGTGCTCGACGCGGTGGCGGCCGTGGCCACCGGGCAGCCCTCGATAGGTGTCGAGGACCTCGCGCACGGCCCGGTCGCCGATCGCGTGGGTTGCCACCTGGAAATCCTCGTCGTGGAAGGTGCGCACGAGTTGGCGGTAGCGCGCGATGTCAGGCCACATCGGGTCGTTGCCGTCCCCGTGCGTGTCCGGCTCCTCGAGCCATGCGGTCCCGGTCTCGATCACCCCGTCCATGAAGAACTTGACCCCGCCAGCCCGCCACCGCGCCCCGGCTCGCTTCGGACCTTTCGCAATGGCGTCGATAACGGATGCGTCGGTCGTCGGGCTGATCGTGTAGTGCATGGACACCCTCAGGGTGAGC
>WQVT01000069.1 GCA_009785715.1 Acidimicrobiaceae bacterium
GTGGGCGCTCGGGCGCCCCGGTGTTGCCCGAGTTGGCGGTGGCCGCCCGGTGGCGGGCGTGGCGTGAGGCCAACGGGTGGGCGCCGAGACACCCGCACTACAGCCCCGGGTCCGCCCAGGCCGGAGCGGCGGACCGGTGGCGGGAACGCCGCCGTGCCCGGCTGGAAGCCGAGGGCCGTCCCGTGGCCCGCCGGCGCAGCGGCACACGCCGGCCGTAGAACGCTGCCGGCCCTGAGAACGCTGCCGGCCCTGCGGACGCTCGCGGGAGGCGCCCCGAAGGGGCCACCGCGACCGCTCCCCACGCCGCGCCAGGCCCTGCTCCGGGCGCGCCACCGGAGACAGCTGGCGATGTTCCGCACCGCCGGGTGGCTCGCCGCCCGCCTTCCGGGTCCGACGGGCCGCGCCCTGGCGGAGTCCGCCGCGATGGTGGTGGCGAACTCGGGCACGCTCGGCACCCTTCGTCGCAGGAAGCTGGTGGCGAGTCATCTCCGGCGGGTGTACACCAGCTCACCGGGCAGGGCGCAGATCGAGGGGGCGGCGCTCCGGCGAGCGGTGGACGACACCTTCGCCTCCTACGCCCGATATTGGGCGGAGAGCCTTCGGCTCCCGAGTGTGCGACCGGTCGAGCTGTCTGCCGGCATGTCCTCCGACGGCTTCGAGCACCTGTTCCGGGCGTGGGCCGGCGGGCGTGGGGTGATCCTCGCCCTCCCGCACCTCGGCGGCTGGGAATGGGGAGGGGCATGGCTGGCGAGCCAGGGCGTGCCGGTGTCGGTGGTCGTGGAGGCGCTCGAGCCCGCCGAGCTCTTCGACTGGTTCGTCGGCTTTCGCCGAACGCTGGGTTTCGAGGTGATTGCCGCCGGCGCGGAAGCCGGCTCCGCCGCGCTGCGCGCGCTGCACGCGGGGCGGGTCCTGGCCCTGTTGTGTGATCGGGTCGTCGGCGGCGGGCCCGGGGTGGACGTGGAGCTCTTCGGCGACCGGACCGTCCTGCCGGCAGGGCCGGTGACCCTCGCCTTCCGTACCGGTGCGCCCCTCCTGCCGGCCGCCGTCTACTTCGCCCCGGGACGGCCCGACCATCTCGCGGTGGTGCGGCCGCCGCTGGCGCTCGAACGTGGCGGCCGCTTCCGGGCGGACGTGCAGCGCGGGACGCAGGTGCTGGCGGGGGAGCTCGAGACCCTGATCCGCCGGGCGCCGACCCAGTGGCACCTCATGCAGCCGAATTGGCCTGGCGACCCGGGGTGGCGGCAAGGCTCGACCTAGCCCTCACCCGAACGGTGTCCGCGCCGGGCGTAGAGGCACCGGCCTAGCCTGCCGTCCGTGCGCGTCGGCCTGGTGTGCCCCTACAGCCTCTCCCTGCCGGGCGGGGTGCAGGGTCAGGTGCTCGGCCTCGCGCAGGCGTTGCGGCGGCAGGGGGTGGAGGCCCGGGTGCTCGGTCCGTGCGACGGCCCGCCGCCGGACGCCTCCGTGACGGCGCTCGGGAACTCGTTCGGCTACGCCGCCAACGGCTCGATGGCGGCGATCGCACCCGACCTGGCCGCCGCCCTCCGCACGATCCGGGCGCTGCGCGACGAGCGCTTCGACGTCGTGCACCTGCACGAGCCGTTGGTGCCCGCCGTGGCCCTCACCGCCCTCGTGTTCTACGACGGACCGATGGTCGGCACGTTCCACCGGGCCGGGGAGAGCCCCGCCTATCAGGTGACCCGGCCCTTCGTCCGCTGGGCGGCCGGCAGGCTCAGCCTGCGGGTGGCCGTATCGGAGGAAGCGATGCATACCGCCACCGAAGCGCTCGGGGGGACCTACGAGGTGCTCTGGAACGGGATCGACCTCCGTCGCTTCGAGGCCGCGCGGCCCTCGGCCCGTTCCGGACCAACGGTGGTGTTCGTAGGACGCCACGAGCCCCGGAAGGGCCTCCCGGTCCTGATACAGGCGTTCGAGCGGCTGGGCCCGGAGGCCCGGCTGTGGATTCTCAGCGAGGGGCCCGAGACGGGCCGCCTCCGCCAGCGCACGCTCGGTGACCCCCGGATCGAATGGCTCGGCATCGTCCCCGAGCACGAGAAGCTGAGTCGTCTGGCGGGTGCAGACGTGCTCTGCGCCCCCTCGCTCGGCGGCGAGAGCTTCGGCGTGGTGCTGCTGGAGGCGATGGCCGCCGGCGCCGCGGTGGTGGCGAGCGACATCCCCGGGTACCGGCACGTGGTCCGCGCCGGAACCGATGCGCTGCTGGTGCCACCCGGCGATGTCGAGGCCCTGGCCTCGGCCCTCGGCCGCCTGCTGGTCGGGGGCGAGGAGACGAGGCGGCTCGTGGCCGCGGGCCGGGTCCGGGCGGCCGACTTTGCGCTCGACCGCCTGGCAGGGCTCTACCTCGAACGGTACGAGTCGCTGCTCGATGCGTCGCCGGTTCCCGAGCCGCATTAGGTGCGTCGCCGTGTCCTACGATGCACGCCCAACATGCCCGACGACCGCCTGATCGAGGAGCTCCTGGTCCGGGACGCGGCCTCCGCCGTGCCCCCACCGCCCGACCCACTCCGCCGTGCGGCGCGCCTCGTGGCACTGACGTCGCTCGTCGCAGCTGTCGTGGTCGGCGCGATCGGCTGGCTCCTCGCCGGGCCCGTCTTGGCCCTGGTGCTCTTCGTCGTCGTGGCGGCGGTGGTCGGTGGCGGGTTGGTCTGGATGATCTGGCGGCCGGCGGATGCCCGGGTGCTGAGCGCCATCGGCGGCAGGCAGGCCGATCCGGTCAGCGACGCCCGTCTGCTCAACCTGGTCGAGGGTCTCTGCACGGCGACCGGGTTGAAGGTCCCTACCGTTTTGGTGGTCGAAGCGGAGGGTTTGAACGCACTTGCCGCCGGGCGCAGCGCCTCGTCCGCGACCCTCGCCGTCACGTCCGGCCTGATCTCGGGCCTCACGCGGATCGAGCTCGAGGCAGTCCTCGCCGAGCAGGTCGTCGCGATCCGCCGGGAGCGGATGGTGCCCGCCACCGTCGCCGCGTCGGTGCCGCCGGCGCTCTCGAGACTCTTCTCCATCCGCAGCGGTCCCGAGCTCGACAATGACCGGGCGGCGGTCACCCTGACCCGGTATCCCCCGGGCCTGATCCGCGCCCTCGAAAAGATGGAAGAGCGGGGGACGACGGTCGCGGCCTCCCCGTCCCTCGACGCCCTGTGGCTCGCCTCGCCACGCCCTGCGCCCGCTCCGGGTTCGGCCCGGGTGCCCCTGGCCGAGCGCATCGAGGCTCTCGCCGAGCTGTGATGCTCGCCTCGGGGACCCAGAGGGCGGCGGCCGGCGCCCTGTGCATCGGGGTCTTGATCTTCGTGGCGGGATGTGGCGGCGGCGCCCGGCGGGCGACCCCGACCACCGTCCACCGGGTCCGAGCTACGACCACCACCAGCACCACTACCACCACGACGACCACGATCCCCCCGACGACGACGACCACCGCCCCACCCCGACTCCTGGCCCCCCTGACCGGGCTCCCCGTGGGCTCCGAGGCCGACGTCACGCGAGCCGCCGTGGTCGTGAAGATCGACAACGTCGACGATGCGCGCCCGCAGACCGGGATCAACCAGGCCGATGTGGTCTACGAGGAGATGGTCGAAGGGGGACTCTCCCGCCTGGCTGCCGTGTTCCAGTCCCAGTTGCCCGACCCGGTCGGACCCGTCCGCTCGGGGCGCACCACCGACGAGGGGATCATCGACGACCTGAATGACCCGGTGTTCGCCTACTCGGGCGCCAACGCCGACTTCCTCGCGGCGCTCTACGACCAGCCCGTCCACAACGTCAACGCCGACAACTACCCGGACCTGTTTTTCCGCGGCGGCGACAACGTCGCACCCCACAACCTCTTCGCCAACGCCACCGAGCTCGTGTCGCTGGCCTCAGGTGCTACCAGCGGTCCGCCGGCTCTCTTCGACTACCGCCGTCTCCACGGCTCACCGGGCGCCGGCGCCACCCCGACGGCCAGCGCCACCGTGAACTTTCCCTCGGCGACGGCCGTGTGGGCCTGGTCCGCCCAGACCCACGCCTGGCTGCGTGATCAGGACGGCACACCCGACGTCGACGCGGCCGGCGTTCAGGTGAGCGCAGCCAACGTGGTCATCGAGGCGATCCCGTACACCGCACCGCTGATCGAGGCCAACGGCACCGTGATACCCGAAGGCGAGATGGTCGGCAGCGGACAGGCGTGGATCCTGACGGACGGCTTGATGGTGCCGGCCACCTGGCACCGCGCCAGCCTGACCACGGTGACCACCTTCACGGACTCGGCCGGCAATCCCGTGTTGCTGACCCCGGGCAGGACCTGGGTCGAGTTGCCCGAGACCGGAGCGACGCCGAGCTTCACGCCCTGACGACTTCTTCCGTGCGCTGGTTTGCGTGTTCGCTCCGCGCGGGCTCGATTTCAAATTCGGACCCGACAGGTGCCACCTACTATGGACCTATGTCCGCTGCTCAGCCCACCCCTGAACCCGCTGCTCCCTCCAATCCTGCGCCCGCCGGAGGGCGAGACCGGGGCACGGACCTGGTGAAGCGCGGGCTGGCCGAGATGCTGCGCGGTGGCGTGATCATGGATGTGGTCGACGCCGGGCAGGCGAAGGTGGCCGAGGACGCCGGTGCGGTCGCCGTGATGGCCCTCGAACGGGTCCCCTCGGACATCCGCCGGGACGGCGGCGTCGCCCGGATGAGCGACCCGGCCCTGATCGAGGGCATCAAGGCGGCGGTCACCATCCCGGTCATGGCGAAGGCCCGCATCGGCCACTTCGCCGAGGCCCAGGTGCTCGAGGCGCTCGGCGTCGACTACATCGACGAGAGCGAAGTGCTCACCCCCGCCGACGAGGCCAACCACATCGACAAGTGGGGCTTCACGGTGCCCTTCGTGTGCGGCGCCACGAATCTGGGGGAGGCCCTGCGACGGATCTCCGAGGGAGCGGGGATGATCCGCTCCAAGGGGGAGGCCGGCACCGGCGACATCAAGGAGGCGGTGCGTCACCTCCGGGAGATCCTCGGCGATATCCGGCGGATCACCCAGGCCGACCCCGCCGAGCGGTATGCCTGGGCCAAGAACCTCCAGGCCCCGGTGGGTCTGGTCACGGAGATCGCCGAGACCGGCCGGCTGCCGGTCCCGTTGTTCTGCGCCGGGGGCATCGCAACGCCGGCGGACGCCGCCCTCGTGATGCAGCTCGGGGCGGAGGCGGCCTTCGTCGGGTCGGGGATCTTCAAGAGCAGCGACCCGGCCCGATTCGCGCGTGCCATCGTCGAGGCGACCACGCATTACCGGGATGCCCAGATCGTCGCCAAAGTCAGCCGCGGGCTCGGCGAGGCAATGCGGGGCGAGGACGCGAGGACGGTCGAGACCCGGTTGGCTGACCGGGGCTGGTGATACGTCACCCCTGCGCTGCGAAGCCCCCGACGAGCCCCGGCCGGGGACGGATGCCGGAGGGATCTCCGGTATGATGAGATGTCATGGAAAGGATCCCGCCAGGTGATGGTCGCCGATATGAGCAGGGCGACACTCGGCGCGGAGAAGGCTGATCCGGCTCCTGTTTCGCATGCGCTTTCCGCTTCGCTGAGCATTGGGGTGCTCGCCCTCCAGGGGGCGGTGCGTGAACATCTCGGGGCCCTCGATCGCCTCGGGTTGCGTGGTGTCGAGGTGCGGCATCCGGATCACCTCGCCGGCGTGGACGGCCTGATCATCCCCGGCGGCGAATCGACGGCCATCTCGATGCTGATCGAGTCCGCGGGTCTCCGGGAGGCGCTCGCCGAGCGACTCGACGGCGGCATGCCGGCGTTCGGCACCTGCGCGGGCATGATCCTCCTCGCCACCGACGTGGCCGACGGCCGCCCCGACCAGCATTTCTTTGCCGCTATCGACATCGGGGTCCGGCGTAACGCCTTCGGGCGGCAGGTCGACTCGTTCGAGACCGACCTGGCGGTCGAGGGGCTCGGTGCACCGCTGCACGGGGTGTTCATCCGGGCCCCGATCGTGGAGCGGGTCGGACCGGGAGTCGAGGTCCTCGCCAGCCTCGATGGATTCGAGGGGGGTCCGCGGCCTGTCGTTTGCCGTCAGGGACGGGTGCTCGTTGCCGCGTTTCACCCGGAGTTGACCACCGACACGCGGCTGCACCGGCTGTTCGTCACGGCGGTAATGGAAGCAAAGGGTGACGAGGGCTCCGCCACAGCCGGGGCTCGATGAGGAAGGAAGGCTAGAGATGTCGGGACACTCCAAGTGGGCTACGACCAAACACAAGAAGGGGGCCGCGGACAAGGCCCGGGGCAAGCTGTTCGCCAAGCTGATCCGCCAGGTCGAGGTGGCGGCGCGCGACGGTGGCGGCGATCCGGACGCGAACCCGACGCTGCGGACGATGTTCGCCAAGGCGCGCGACAATTCCGTGCCTCTGGACACCATCCGTCAGGCCATCAAGCGCGGGACCGGTGAGCTCGAGGGCGTCAACTACGAGCAGATCACCTACGAGGGCTATGCGCCCTCGGGGGTGGCGATGATCGTCGAGTGCCTGACGGACAACCGGAACCGGACCGGCTCGGACATCCGCTCCACCTTTTCGCGCAACGGTGGGTCGATGGCCGAACCGGGAGCGGTCTCCTGGCAGTTCGAGCGGAAGGGTCTGATCCTCGTCACGAAAGCCGTTCCGGGCAAGCCGGAAGTCACCGAAGACGACCTGATGCTGGTGGCGCTTGACCATGGCGCCGAGGACATCGCGGATGTGGGCGACGCCTGGCAGGTCACGACCGGACCGAGCGACCTGGGGGCTGCGCGCGAGGGTCTCGAAGAGGCGGACTTCACCGTGGAGTCGAGCGAACTGACCATGGTGGCCACCCAGACGGTGCCCCTCGGGACCGAGGCCGACGCCCGCAAGGTGCTGCACCTGATCGAGATCCTCGAGGACAACGACGACGTCCAGAACGTCTACGCAAACTTCGACATCCCCGACGACATCCTCGAATTGGTCGAGGCTTGATCGGCCCGGAGACGGCGCTGAGCGTCGAAGGCGACCAGGAGGACGGCACGCCAGTGGGTCGACACCCCGCCGTCGGTGACCGCGCCCCGGACTTCGCCCTCCCGGGTACGGGAGGGCTCACCTACCGTCTGTCCGACCACGCCGGCGAACCCGTGGTAGTGGTCTTCTACCCGGCCGACCATTCGCCGGTGTGCACGCTGCAACTGCGTTCCTATTCGGAGGACCTGAACGCGTTCGAGGCACTCGGCGCCACGGTTCTTTGCCTGAGCCCGCAGGACGTCGACAGCCACGAGGAGTTCGCCCGCGCGAACGACCTGCGCGTCCCGCTCCTGGCCGACCTCGGTGCCAAGGTCGGGGAGGCGTACAACATCCTCGGGCCGCTCGGCTTCTACCGGCGTTCGGTCTTCGTCGTCGATCCCGGGGGGATCATCCGCTTCGTTCGCCGCTCGCTCTCCAGCCTGACCTACGTGCCCGCCGGCGCGTTGATCGAGGCGGTCCGGGCCGCTGTCGGCTGAGGGCGCACCGCCCGGCTGAGGGCGCCACGGCTCGGCTGAGGGCGCCACGGCTCGGCTGAGGGCGCCACGGCTCGGCTGAGGGTGTCAGATGTTTGCCGAGGGGGACCCTGTGAGGGTCCACCACCCGTCGGGCTCGGGCTGCTAGCTTCGAACGGGTGTTCGCTCTCGGTATCGATCCCGGGCTGACGAGGTGCGGCTACGGTGCCGTCGTCCAGGAGCGTGGCGGTCCCAGGCTCGTGGCCTCGGGGCACCTGGCCACTTCGCCGGCAGACCCATTGGGCGAGCGCCTCGCCGTGCTGCTCGGCGACCTCGAGGAGCTCTTCGCCGACCTGCAGCCAGACGTGGTGGTCGTGGAACGGGTGCTGTTCCAGGTGAACGCCCGCACCGCGATGTCCGTCGGTCAGGCCAGCGGGCTCGCCCTGGCTGTCGCCGGGCGGCGCGGCTGCCCGGTCGAGCAATACAGCCCGAACGAGGTGAAGCAGGCGATCGCCGGCCACGGTGGCGCCACGAAAGAGCAAATGCAGCGCATGGTGCAGGTGCTGCTCGGCCTGACGACCCCGCCCCGACCGGCCGACCGCGCCGACGCACTCGCCCTTGCCCTGTGCCACCTGGCCGGTGCGCGGCTGCGCGCTGCGGCGGAGCGCTCCGAAAGTGGTCAGTATCCGGGGCCCCGGGCGGCCGCTCGATGATCGGCTCGCTGCGCGGTGTCCTGCTCGACCGGGTGCTCCGCAAGGACGGTTCGGCCGAGGTGCTGATCGAGGTCGGCGGCGTCGGCTACCGGCTCGTCGTCCCCGGGAGCGCCCTCGGGAGGCTGGGCGACCTCGGTGCCGGGGTGTTCGTGCACGTTCACACCCATGTCCGGGAGGATGCGCTCCTCCTCTATGGATTCCCGACACGCGACGAGCGGCTGTGTTTCGAGGCACTGATCGCCGCCCACGGCGTGGGTCCGGCGGCCGCCCTCGGGATGCTGTCGGTCCACTCGCCGAACGCGCTGCGCCGGGCCGTTGCCGCCGGCGACACCGAGGCCCTCACGATGGTCCCGGGCATCGGTCCGAAGACGGCGGCCCGTCTGGTCATCGAGTTGAAGTCGAAACTCGAGGTGGACACGGACGAGGTCGACCTCTCGACGGTTGGGCAAGCTCCGGATGGCACGGCCGTGCGGGGCGAGGTGCGGGCGGCGCTCTCCGGGTTGGGCTACGCAGCGGACGAGATCCGCATGGCTCTCACCCGGCTCCCCGACAGCGGCACGGTCGAGGACCTCCTGCGCCACGCGCTCGGCGAGCTGGCGGCGGTGCGTTGAGACAGGAGGGCCGTTGAGACAGGAAGGCCGTTGAGACAGGAAGGCGTGGA
>WQVT01000070.1 GCA_009785715.1 Acidimicrobiaceae bacterium
CGCACGGCGACCGGATGCACGGCGGGGCCCGACAGCCCGCCCCCACCCGCGCCGAGGAGGGCCCGTCCGGTGGCGGGGTCGAGGGCGAGGCCCATCACGGTGTTGATCAACGTCAGTCCCGTCGCTCCCGCCCCGAGCGCTGCGGCGGCGATGGCGGGGAGGTCGGTGACGTTCGGGCTCAGCTTGGCCCACACCGGCAGCCCTCCCACACCACCCGAACCGCCCTCCGCCAATCCCTCGACGACCGCCCGCAGCGCGCTCGCGGCGCCCGCCTCGCTGTGGGCGAACATCTGCCGGCGGTCCTCGATGTTCGGGCAGGAGATGTTGGCCTCGAGGGCGACGACGCTCGACGCCCCGGGCCGGCCGGGCTCGGACAGACCGGCAGCCAGCCGCGCCGCCACCCGCCGGTAGTCCTCGGCGGTGAACCCCCACACGCTGGCGACCACCGTGGCCCCGCTGGCGGCGAGGCGCGGCAACTCGTTCTCGAGCCACGCATCGATCCCGGGATTCTCGAGGCCGATGCTGTTCAGCATTCCGGCCCGGGCCGGCGCGAGCCGCGGCGGGGGGTTCCCTGCCCAGGCCCCGGCGGAGAGCGACTTGACCACCACGGCACCGGGGACGGCGAGGTCCACCACCTCCCCGAGCTCCGTGCCGTGGCCGACCGTTCCGGACGCCATCATCACCGGGTTCGCCAGGGTCACCTCCCCGACCCGGGCCGTCAGGTCCACCGCCCCCAAAGGCCGGGCGCCGGCCGGCCGCCAAGAGAGAGGCCGGGAGAGACGACCCCGGCCCAACTAGTCCCCCAACGCCAGTTGGGCGGCCTCGTGGTACTCCTGCAGGGAGCGGACGGCGAGGCGGTGGGTGGCACGGTCGGCGATGCCGGCGGCTGCAGCACGGGCGGCGGCGATGGTGGTGAGGCAAGGTACCTTGTGCCGGTTGGCGGCACGACGGATCTGGGCCCCGTCGGCGCGGGGGCCACGACCGGCCGGGGTGTTGATCACCAGGCCCACTTTGCCCGCACCGATCAGCTCCACCGAATTGACCGACCCCTCGGCGCTGTCACGCGTCTCGCCCCCCTCCCCCACTTTGGCCACGCGGGTGGCAACACTCAGCCCCGCCTCCTCCAGGTAGGCGGCCGTCCCGGCCGTGGCGGCGAGGGAGAACCCGAGCTGCACGAACCGGCGGGCGAGGTCCACGCCGGCGTGCTTGTCCTTGTCGGCGAGGGTCAGGAACACCGTGCCCGACCCCGGCAGCGCCCCGCCCGCCGCGGCCTGGCTCTTGGCGAACGCCCACCCGAAGGTGGTGTCGACGCCCATGACCTCACCGGTGGAGCGCATCTCCGGCCCGAGGAGCGTGTCTGCGGCGGGGAAGCGGTCGAAGGGCATCACGGCCTCCTTGACCGCCACCTGCCCGCCGCCGGCGGGCGGCTGCAGGAGGCCCTCGGCGCGAAGCTCCTCGAGGGTCGCGCCGGCAATGACCCGGGCCCCGACCCTGGCGAGCGGCACCCCGGTCGCCTTGGACACGAACGGCACCGTCCGGCTCGCCCGCGGGTTGGCCTCGATCACGTACACACGGGGACCGTCCTCGCCGTACTGGACGGCGAACTGCACGTTCAAGGGGCCGCGGACCCCCAAGGCGTCGGCTATGGCCCGGGTATGGCCCTCGATCACGGCCACGACCTCGGCAGCGAGGGTCGGGGGAGGGATCACGCAGGCGCTGTCGCCGGAGTGCACGCCGGCTTCCTCGACGTGTTCCATCACCGCCCCGATGACGGTCTCCCCGGTGCGGTCACGGACGGCGTCGACGTCGACCTCGGTGGCGTCCTCCAGGAACCGGTCGACCAGCACCGGGCGCTCGGCGGACAGGCCACCCTCGCGACCGAGCGATCCCTCGCCGGCCATCTCCGCCATGGCGCGGCGAAGGTCCTCATCGCCGTAGACGATCTCCATCGCCCGCCCGCCGAGCACATAGCTCGGGCGCACCAGGGCCGGGTAACCCACCCGGGCCGCCACTGCGAGGGCCTCGGTGACGCTGGCCGCCGTGCCGCCCGGGGGCTGGGGAATGCCGAGCCGAGCGCACAGCGCATTCCAGCGCTCCCGATCCTCGGCCAGGTCGATGGCGTCGGGCGAGGTGCCGAGGATCAGCTCGGGAGGGAGAAGACCCGCCAGTTTCAAGGGGGTTTGCCCGCCCAGCGAGACGACGATGCCCGCCACGTCGCCGTTTGCCGACTCGACGTCGATGACGTTGCTCACGTCCTCGAAGCCCACCGGCTCGAAGTACAGCCGGTCGCTCGTGTCGTAGTCGGTCGAGACGGTCTCCGGGTTGCAGTTGACCATGACCGTCTCGTATCCGGCTTCACGTAGGGCAAAGGAGGCCTGGACGCAGCAGTAGTCGAACTCGACTCCCTGGCCGATGCGGTTCGGCCCCGACCCGAGGATGATGACCTTGGGCCGCGTACCGGGCCTCACCTCGTCGGTGTCCTCGTAGGTCGAGTAGTGGTACGGCGTATGGGCCTCGAACTCCGCAGCGCAGGTGTCGACGGTCTTCATCGTCGCCTGCACCCCCGCCGCTAGCCGTGCGTCGCGCACATCGGCTTCGCCGATACCCCAGAGGTAGGCGAGCTGGGCGTCGGCGAAACCGAGCCGCTTGGCTCTCCGCCACCCGGCCCGGGTCATCGCCGTCGGTCCTCCGACCGCCTCGACGGCGTGGCGCCCCTCGACGATGCGCTCCATCTGGTCGAGGAACCACGGGTCGATGCCGGTGACCGTCGCCAGACGCTCGACCCCGATGCCCCGGCGCAGAGCCGCCTCGAGCTGCCACGGGCGCTCGGGGGTGGGGGTAGCGCAGCGCCGCACCAGTTCGGCGTCGTCGAGCCCCTCGTAGGCCGCCTCGCCGGCATCGGCGTTCAGGCCGGCGCGGCCCAGTTCGAGGGAGCGCAGCCCCTTCTGGAGCGACTCGGGGAAGGTACGCCCGATCGCCATGACCTCGCCGACCGACTGCATCCGGGTGCCGAGGACGTCGGGAACGCCCGGGAACTTCTCGAACGCCCACCGGGGAATCTTCGTGACCACGTAGTCGATGACCGGCTCGAAGCTCGCCGGCGTGGCCCCGGTGATGTCGTTGGTGATCTCGTCGAGGGTGTAGCCGACCGCCAGGCGGGCGGCGATCTTGGCGATCGGGAACCCGGTGGCCTTCGAGGCGAGCGCGGAGGACCGGCTCACCCGGGGGTTCATCTCGATGATCACCTGCTCGCCGGTGGCGGGGTTCACCGCGAACTGGACGTTGCTCCCGCCGGTCTCCACGCCGATGCGGCGCATGCAGGCGAAGGCCGCGTCGCGCATCTGCTGGTACTCGACATCGGTCAGCGTCTGGGCGGGGGCGACGGTGATCGAGTCGCCGGTGTGCACCCCCATCGGGTCGAGGTTCTCGATCGAGCAGATGACGACGCAGTTGTCGGCCCTGTCCCGCATGACCTCGAGCTCGAACTCCTTCCAGCCGGCGATGGACCGCTCGACCAGGATCTCGCTCACGGGGCTGGCGTCGAGACCGACGGCGGCGATGGCCTCGAAGCTCGCCCGGTCGGTGGCGATGCCGGTGCCGGCGCCGCCCAGGATGTAGGAGGGGCGGACGATGATCGGGTAGCCGATCCGCTCGGCGATGTCCACGGCCTCGTCGAGGGCGTAGGCGAAACCCGACTCCGGCACCACCAGTCCGATCTCGGTCATCGCCTCCTTGAAGCGGTCCCTCGTCTCGGCGGTGGCGATCGCCTCGGCGTCGGCGCCGATCATCTCGACCCCGAACCGGTCGAGCACCCCGGCATCGGACAAGGCTATGGCGAGGTTGAGGGCCGTCTGCCCGCCCAGGGTGGGCAGGATGGCGTCGGGGCGTTCCCGCTCGATGATCGCCTCGAGGACCTCGACGGTGAGCGGCTCCACGTAGGTGCGGTAGGCGAACTCGGGGTCGGTCATGATCGTGGCCGGATTGGAGTTGGCGAGGATGACCCGGTAGCCCTCGGAGCCGAGCACCCGGCAGGCCTGTGTCCCGGAGTAGTCGAACTCGCAGGCCTGCCCGATGACGATCGGGCCCGACCCGATCACCAGGATCGTCGAAAGGTCGTCGCGGCGGGGCATCAGGCGCGCGCCTTGCTCGAGTACCGGTCCATGAGGTCGGAGAACTCCTTGAAGAGGTACCTGGCGTCGTGGGGACCGGGGCCCGCCTCGGGGTGGTACTGGACGCTGAAGGCCGGCAGGTCCCCGCAGGCGAAGCCCTCGATCACCCCGTCGTTGAGGTTGACGTGCGTCACCGTGGCCCCTTCCACCGACCTCTCGGCGACGGCGTAGTTGTGGTTCTGGCTGGTGATCTCGACCTGGTCGTCACGGACCCTGCGCACCGGGTGGTTCCCGCCGTGGTGGCCGAAGGGGAGCTTGTAGGTCCGGCCCCCGAGGGCGGTGGCCATCAGCTGGTGACCGAGGCAGATGCCGAAGATCGGGACCCGACCGAGAAGCCCCGCGATGGCCGTGCTGGCGTAGCCGACGGCTGCCGGGTCACCCGGCCCGTTCGAGAGGAACACCCCGTCCGGCGCGCGCTCGAGCACCGCCTCTGCGGGCGTGGCTGCGGGGACGACCTCCACGGTTGCGATGCGCCCGAGCTGGGCGAGCATCGATGCCTTGACCCCGAAGTCGTAGGCGACCACCCGGCGGGGACCGTCGCCGACCCGGTACGCCTCTGGAGTCGTGACCTCGGCGACCAGGTCGGTGCCCTCGGTGCCCGCCGCCCCCCGGGCGGCGGCCACAATCGCTGCCTCGTCGGTCGCCCCCTCCCCCTCCACGGGGCCGAATGCGGCGGGCATCGCCCCGGCGTCACGGAGTTGCCGGGTGAGACGGCGGGTGTCGACCCCGCTGATCCCGGAAAGGCCGTGGCGGACCAGCCAGTCCTCCAGCGTGCCGGTCGAGCGCCAGTTGCTCGGTCGGCTGGAGAGGTCGCGCACGACCACGCCCCGGCAGGCGGGACGGCGGGCCTCGGAGTCGGCGGGGTTGACGCCATAGTTTCCGATGTGGGGATAGGTGAACGTGATGATCTGTCCCGCGTACGAGGGGTCGGTCAGGACCTCCTGATAGCCGGAAAGAACGGTGTTGAACACGGCCTCGCCGGTCACCACCCCGCCAGGCGGCCAGGCCCCCACCGCCTCGCCCTCGAAGATCGTGCCGTCCGCAAGGACGAGGAGCGCGGCCTTCAACGCTGGGCCTCCCCGTCGACCACAACCGCTTCGCCCCGCCAGACCGTGTGGCGAACCTTGCCCGTGAGCTGGCGCCCGGCGAAGGGGGTGTTGGTGCTCTTCGACGCCAGCCGGGTTGCGTCCACCGTCCAGGTCGCCGCGGGGTCGACGACGCAGAGGTTCGCCCACTCCCCCGCAGCAACCGGGCGGCCCTGGTCGGCGAGGCCGGCGATCGTCGCCGGGCGCCAGCTCATCAGGGCGAGCACGTCCGCGATGGGGAGGGCCAGCTCGGTGAGGGCGAGTGCCAGGGCGGTCTCGAGGCCCAGCATCCCCGGTGCCGCCTCGTCGAATGGCGCCTCCTTCGCCTCGGCGGCATGGGGCGCGTGGTCGGTGGCGATGGCGTCGATGGTGCCGTCGGCGAGCCCTCTGCGGATCGCCTGCACATCTGCCTCGGTCCGCAGCGGCGGGTGGACCTTGAACACCGGGTCGTAGCCGGCGACGGCGGCGTGGGTCAGGGTGAAGTGGTGCGGCGTGGCCTCGGCCGTCACCGCCTGCCCGGCGGCCTTCGCCCGCCGGACCAGCTCCACCGACCCGGCGGTGGAGAGGTGCAGGAAGTGGATGGGGGTGCCGGTGAGGCGCGCCAGTGCGAGGTCGCGCATCACCATCAGCTCCTCGGCCTCGTGCGGCTGGCCGGGGATGCCGAGGCGGCTCGACCACTCGCCCTCGTGCATCGCCCCGCCGGCGGCCATCGAGGCGTCCTCGCAATGCTGGGCAAGGAGCACGCCGGTCCCGTCGGGGCGGCTGACGGTGGAGGAGTACTCGAGGGCGCGGCGCATGAGCCGCGTGTCGGCTACCCCGGTACCGTCGTCGGTAAAGATCCGCACTCCGAGGGCGGCCATCTCGGCCATCGGCGCCAGCTGTGTCCCGGCCCGTCCGACGGTGATCGCCCCCGCCACGGCAACCTCGCAGCAGGCGTCGCGCCCGAGCTCCTGAACCTCCTTGACGACGGCGGCGCAGTCGATGGCCGGCTCGGTGTTCGGCATCGCCACCACCGCCGTATAGCCGCCGAGGGCCGCCGCGCGGCTCCCGCTCTCCACCGTCTCGGCCTCCTCCCGGCCCGGCTGGCGGAGGTGGGTGTGGAGATCGACCAGGCCGGGTGCCACGACGCAGCCGGTGGCGTCGAGCACCTGGGCCCGGCGCGGCACGTCGAGCCCCTGGAGCCCCACTGCCTCGATCCGCCCGCCCCGGATCAGCACATCGGCGCGCCGCGGGCCGTCGGCGTCGATCACCGTCCCTCCGTGGAGGAAGGTCACCGCCGGCAGGGAGATCCGGGCCAGGTCATCGTCGGTCAGGTCCTCAAAGGGCGGCACGGTCCACCCCCGAGCCGAGGAGGAGGTAAAGGACCGCCATGCGCACCGCTACGCCGTTTTGGACCTGGCGGGTGATGACCGAGGAGGGCAGGTCCGCGACGTCGGCCGCCACCTCCACCCCCCTATTGACCGGCCCGGGGTGCATGATCAGCGCGTCCGGCCGCAGCAGCTCGGCGCGCCTGGCCGTGAGCCCATAGGTGGCGGTGTACTCACGCAGGCTCGGCAGCAGCGCCTCGATCATCCGCTCCTGTTGGAGGCGGAGAAGGTAGACGACATCGAGGCCGGGGAGCAGCGCGTCGAGGTCGTGGCTGACCTGCACCGGCCAGCCGTCGAGTGAAGGAGGGAGCAGGGTGGGCGGCGCCACGAGCGTGACCTCGGCCCCGAGTGCCGTGAACGCCGACACGTCCGAACGGGCCACCCGGCTGTGGCGGATGTCGCCGACGATCGCGATCCGCAGGCCGGCGAGGCCGGATCCGTCACCCCCGCCGCGCTTTTCGCGGATGGTGTAGCAGTCGAGCAGTGCCTGGGTCGGGTGCTCGTGCCACCCGTCGCCGGCGTTGACCACCGACGTGCGCGGCTGGACCCACCCGCTCAGTTGCCACGGCACCCCTGAGGACTTGTGGCGGACGACGATGGCGTCGACCCCCATCGCCTCGATGGTCTCGACGGTGTCGCGCAGGGACTCGCCCTTGTTGACCGACGAGGAGGACACCGAGAAGCTCATCACGTCGGCCGATAGCCGGCGGGCGGCGGTTTCGAAGCTGAGGCGGGTCCGCGTGGAGTCCTCGTAGAAGAGCGAGACCACGGTCTTGCCCCGCAACGCCGGGACCTTCGGGATGGAGCGTTCGTTGACCTCGACGAAGCGGTCGGTGAGCGCAAGGACCTCCTCGATCCCGGACCGACCCAGTTCGCCCACGGAAAGGAGGTGCCGGGCGGCGGGCGCCGGTGGCAGTGGGTCAAGAGTCGGAGGGTCAAGAGGCGGAGGGTCGAGTGCCGGCGGGTCGAGCTTGGGCGGCGCCGCCCGGCGAGGAGCGTGGGAACGTGTTGGGGCCCGGCGCGTGGTCACGGGGCGCTCCGGCGGACCATGTCGCCGAGCACCACGCCCTCGGGGCTGGCGTCCACCATCTCGTCCCGGCGGGTCGGCAGGTTCCGTCCGACATAGTCGGGCCGGATCGGCAGCTCCCGGTGGCCGCGGTCGACCATCACCGCGAGCTGCACCGCCCGGGCACGGCCGTAGTCGACCAGCGCGTTGAGGGCCGCCCGCACGGTGCGGCCCGTGAACAGCACGTCGTCGACGAGCACCACGGTGTGCCCGGTGAGCTCGACGGGGATGTGGGTCGCCGACTGGGGAAGGACGGGGCGAAGCCCGATGTCGTCGCGGTAGAACGCGACGTCCAGGGTGCCGAGGGGCACGCCCGATCCGGTGACCGTCTCGATGACCTCGAGCAGGGCCTTCGCCAGCCAGACCCCCCCGGTCTGCAGGCCGACGATCACGACGTCTTCGGTGCCGTGGTTGCGCTCGATGATCTCGTGCGCCATGCGCCAGGTTGCCCGGTGCACGTCCTCGGCGCTCATCACCTGGGCCCGGGCAACGAAAACGCCCCCATACGGGGGCGCCAGGGCACGTTCGCGTTCCGCCATCTGCTCTCCTCGCTCGCGCTGCCTCACTGGACAAACCTGCCTCACCGGGCAGGGGCCAGCCTCACAGGACCGGCTTCGCGGTTGCTCTCAGGATAGTCGTTCGCCGGCCAACCGGGAGGGAATGGGCGGTGTCCGGACCGTTACGTGGTCCCGACATCCGGTCCGGCGTCCGGCTCGCCCCGCGTGGCGACGGCCACCGCGGCGAGCACCCCGTTGACGAACCGGCTGGACTCCTCGGTCGAGTACTCGGTTGCCAGGTCGACGGCCTCCGAGATGACGACCCCGGTCGGAACGTCGGGCCGCGCCAGCAACTCGTAGGTGGCCATGCGAAGCAGGGTCCGGTCGATCGCCGGCATCCGGTCGAGGGACCAGTCGATCGAGAACCCCGATACCAGCGCGTCGATCTCCGCCGCCCGGGCGCCCACTCCGCTCACCACGTCCGAGACGAACGGGTCCGGCGGCACCGGCAGTTCGGCGAGCACCGCGTCCGGGCTCACCCCCTTGGTCTCGGCCTCGTAGAGGAGGCTGAGGATCCGCTCCCGAGCCTCCCGCCGGCGTCC
>WQVT01000071.1 GCA_009785715.1 Acidimicrobiaceae bacterium
AGGCAACCGCCGCTCCAAAGTCGTGCCCGACGACGTGAGCGGCCTCGACGCCCAGCGAGTCCAGTACCCCGGCCATGTCAGCGACCGCGTTGGCCAGGGCGTAGTCGGCGACCTCGGCCGGGCGGCTGGACCGCCCGAACCCTCGCATGTCCGGGGCGATAACGCGGAAGCCGTGCCCGGTGAGGAACGGGACCTGGTGGCGCCACAGGTGGGCGGAGTCTGGCCAGCCATGGACGAGCAGCACCGGGGTGCCGCTCCCGTGGTCCTCCACGTGCAGCGAGACCCCGTTGACCTCGATGGTCCCGCCCTCCCCTGTGCTCACGAGCCGCTCGTCAGCCACCGCGCGCCCAGAGGTCGGTAAGCGCCGACAGGACGGCGTCCTGGTCGCCGTCGGTCATCCACCAGTGACCGGCGTCAACCTCGACGCCCTCGGCGCCGGCGGTCCGGCAGGCCTCATGCCGCTGGGCGAGGGTGCCGACGTTGCCGTCACCTCGGGCGATGATCCCCAGCCCCGGCCGACGGGCGGCGGCCGCGAGATCCCGGCCCCGCTCGGCCATCACCGGCTGACGCGCGGCGCGGTACAGCTCGAGGATGCAGCGTCCCATGGCGGCGTCGAAGCTGGGCGCCACCCGGTCCGCGATCGGCGCGGCCATGCCGATCGAGACAAGCAGCGACGCCCACTCGGTGCGGGGCGCGTTGAGCGTCCGCTTCACCCACGCTTCTCCCGCCTCCGGCGTCTGCCACATCTGGGCGCGCTCGTGCCACGTGTAGTCGGGATGCAGGACTCCGACGCTGTCCGACGCCCAACTGCGGATGAGGTCCGGGCGGCCGATGACCGCCAAAATCACGAACACGCCTCCCAGGTCGTGCCCGACGACGTCAACCGGTTCGTCGAAGCGCTCAAGCTCACCGATGAGCCAGTCCCGGTATCCGGCCGGAGTCACCTGGAAATCCGGCGCCACCGCGGCGCCGAAGCCGGGCGGCGACAAGCGCACCGGATCCCGGCCGGCGGCCTCGAGCAACGGCGCCAGATGGTCCCAGACCGCCGGCGTCTCCGGATTTCCGTGGACGAGCGCGAGTGGTGCCATGACGTCCCTCCTACGATCCGCCAGGGCGAAGTGCCCGGCAATTATCCACTGATCTGTGATCTCGCTAAGCCATCCTGCTCGATTTTCAAGTGGGCATCCGACAATGGCTGGGCACGACTGTCATCGATGAATCGATCAGGCGGGTACTGATCTCTTCTGTACGGTCCTGCCGGGTGCGGCGCGGGTTTACCGGTCATCGCTCCGGCGTGCGGGTGTACGCGCCCACCAAGGAAGGTGTCCATACGACCGCGCTGGCGGCGATGGCATCGTCGCGGATGCGATCGGTGAGGGTCTCGGGCCCGAGCCGGTCGACCTCGGCGATCGCAAACTTGGCCATGAGCGGGGCAAGGCCGCGGGCGACGCCGGCCAGCCAGGCGTAGCCTTCGAAGCCCGGCCCGGCGCCGACGACCGCCTCATCGCGCATTTCCGGCGTTGATAGGCCCGCGGCGAGGAAGGCGCCGTAGAGCTGCCGTCCCATTCGCATCTGCATGCCGGCGCGGGCGAAGGTCTCGATGACGAGCCGGCCCGTCTCGTTCCACAGTGTCTCCTCCGGGAACGACCAGGAGCGAACAACCGGGTCCAGATCGAACTCCTGGAAGACGACCACCCCGCCCGGTCGGACGCGCCCGGCGATGCGGCGCAACGCCTCGGCCGGATCTGCCCAGTACATGAGGACAAGGCGACCGACGGCGGCGTCGAAGTCCCCGCCGAGCTCGCCTGAGCGTGCGTCACCCTCGATGAAGGTCACGTTATGGAGCCCGAGCGACTGCGCGCGCCCACGCGCAACCGCCAGGGCGGCACCGTCGACGTCGACGCCGACGACCTCACCCGCAGCACCGACGATCTCGGCCGCCAGGAAGGCCACGTCTCCCGCGCCGCTTCCCACGTCGAGGACGCGCATGCCGGGCTCCAGCCCCGCGGCGCGGAACAGCCGCTCGGTCGTGCCGTTGAGGAAGGCGGCCTGACGGCTCAAGCGCTCGTATTCATCCCGAGAGCGCGCCAGCGCGTACGCGGGGTCGACCTCCCCGGCCAAGCCGCCGGCGCGCACCTCGGCGCTCAGCGCATTCTGCCCCGAATCATTAGCTGACCCGCTCATCTGATCCCTCCCGGGTATCCGGCCTTCGCGCCGGACCGCGGCGCCGAGCGCCCTTCGTGACCGGCGGCGCCGCAGCCAGGCGTTGGATCTGAAATTGGGGGTGTAGCAAGCAAAGGGGCCAGATCGACTTCCCTCTCCGTGGGCTGGTAGGTGCCCCACCGGCCTGCTGCCGTGTAGGTGGCCTCCATTGTCGGCTCCGGATCCCTCCTGGCTGACGAATCAACGCTGCTTTAGTCCAAGCTTCGATGTCTGCATCCGAACGCCAACGGGTCAGGACAAAAGGCACCACGATCATCGTAGGGCTGAAGCAATTCGAATCTCCCGGAACCTCCGGCATCAGGCAGTCGATGGAATCGGTCGAGCGGGTGGTGTTCGCGACCTGGTCTCCGGTTGGAGAGGATCGCCGCCGGCCAGCGGGTGCTGCGAAGGATGATCGCAGCCACCGTCCACCGATACGAACTGGCTGGCCGGTGGCAGGACCTGCTGCGGCTCGACACCACGGCGTCACAGGTGATGTGAGCGGGCGAGATGCCATGATGGGTCGCGTGAGGTCTGTCGGCGGATCTGAGGCCGTTGCCGGCGATGTCGCTCATCCCGACACAGGGGGCATCGTTTTCCGACCCCGGTTGTTCGAGAGGCTCGGGGCGGCTCGTGTGGCTGTGGTGTCGGCCCCGGCGGGCAGCGGCAAGACGGTCTTTTTGCGCTCTTGGATCGGCCAGGCGGGCCTAGAGGACAGGGCCGGGTGGGTGACGATCGGGCGGGGTCGGGGTGATCCGCAGTCGTTGTGGCTGTCGGTGGTGGCTGGGTTGCGCCGGACCGGGGTGGGCTCGGCGCTGGTGCAGCGGCTGACAGCGGCGCCGGATCTGGACGGGTGGGCTATCGTGGAGCGGCTGTTGGCCGACCTGGCTCCGCTGGATGAGCGGGTGTGGTTGGTGATCGACGACGTCCATGAGCTGGACCCCGAGGCGCTGGCCCAGCTGGAGCTGGTCTTGATGCGGGCGCCGGAGATGTTGCGCTTTGTGCTGGTCACGCGCCATGACGTGCGGCTCGGTTTGCATCGGCTGCGATTGAAGGGCGAGCTCGCCGAGATCCGCGGCCCCGATTTGCGCTTCAGCGTGGCCGAGGCGGAGGAGTTGTTCGCGTCGGCAGGGGTGGAGGTGACCGACGGGGCGGTGGCGATGCTGGTGGAGCGGACGGAGGGGTGGGTGGCGGGGCTGCGCCTGGCGGCGCTGTCGTTGGCGGGACACCCCGAGCCGGACCGGTTCGCCGAGGAGTTCTCGGGGACCGAGCGGACGGTCGCCGAGTATCTTCTGGCCGAGGTGCTGGACCGCCAACCAGAACCGGTGCGGCGGCTCCTGCTGCGCACCTCGATCCTGGATGCGGTGAACGGCGAGCTGGCCGACCTGTTGACCGGCGAGAGCGGTGGCGAACGGATTCTGCAGGACCTGGAGGCGGCGAACGCGTTTGTGATGGCGGTGGACGGGGGCCGGTCGTGGTTTCGCTACCACCGACTGTTCGGCGAGCTGTTGCAGCTGGAGCTGCGCCGCGCCGAACCGGAACAGGTCAGCGGGCTGCACCGGGTCGCGGTCGGGTGGTTGGCCGAGCACGGACAGCCGGTGCAGGCCATCCAGCAGGCTCAGGCGGCCCCAGACTGGGATCTGGCCGGCCGCCTGCTGGCGGACCACTGGCCCGGCCTGCATCTGAACGGGCAGGCCGCGATCGTCCATGATCTCCTCGCCGGGTTCCCCGCCGAGACGCGCGTGACGGATGGTGAGCTGGCCGCGCTCAGTGCCCTCGACGAACTGTCGCAAGGGTCGCTGGAGACGGCCGAGTGGTACCGGGTGTTGGCGGAGAGAGCGATAGCGGCAGTACCCGACGCCCGGAACGCCCAGGCACAGCTGCTGCTGGGGATCGCCGGACTGCTTTACGCCCGCCAGCGCGGGATCCTGTCCGCTGTTGTCGAACAGGCAGGCCGGCTGCAGGCCATCGCCGACGCTCCCGACGCGACGCCGCCCGGCCTGGGCGAGGACCTGCGTGCGCTGGCGCTGATCACGCTGGGCAGCGCTGAGTTCTGGGCCTTCCAGATCGACCGGGCCGAGCCGAACCTGGAACGGGGGGTGGCTCTGGCTCGGCGGATCGGACGGCCGTATCTGGAGTTCACCGGCCTGGCTTACCAGGCGGGGATCAGCCAGTTCCGGTCGATTGGCGAGACATTGGAACACGGCATGCAGGCGGTCGAGCTGGCACAGCGGCATGGCTGGAGCGACGAGCCGACCGCCGGCATCGCGAGCGTGGTTGTCGGTTACGTGCTCGTGTGGCAGGGGCGACTGGAGGAGGCAGAAACCTGGATCCAGGCCGCCGAACGAACCCTCAGAGCGGAAGCCGAGCCCGCCCAGGGACTGGGCGTCCGCTTGATTCGTGGGCTGCTCGAGTTCGCACGCGGCCGGGACGTCGACGCGCTCGCCGCCTTCCAGGCCGCCGACCGGCTGGCCGGGCGCCTCGCCGAGCCAAGCCTGCTGGTCCTGCCGAACCGATCATTGCTGGTGCAAACCCTGGCCCGCCTCGGTGAGACCGAACGGGCCGAGCAGGCCCTCGCCGAACTCGATGACCAAGACCGCGACGATGGCAACATACGAGTCAGCCTTGCGGCGCTGCGGCTCGCCCAACACAGACCCCAAGAAGCCATCGCTGCGCTGGCGCCGATCCTCGACGGCTCCGCGCCCCTACCGTGGCAGGGCCAGCCTCGTCTGAGTTTGCCAGAGGTCATGTTTCAGGGAGGCGTGTTCGTTCTGGAAGCCATCGCCAAGGACGCCCTCGGCGATTCCCACGCCGCGGCGAGTGCCCTGGAGCGCGCCCTCGACCTGGCCGAACCCGACGGCGCGCTGGAACCCTTCCTGCGGCTCCCGGCGTCGGACCTGCTCGAACGCCACGTTCGGGAGGGCACCGCCCACGCCGCCCTGATCGCCGACATCCTCAGCCTGCTCGCCGAACGCAAGCTCGCCCCGCAACCCGCCCGGCCGCAGCCGCCGCAGGAGGCGCCCAGCGACGCCGAACTGCGGGTACTGCGCTACCTGCCAACCAACCTGACGGCCGCACAAATCGCCAGCGAGCTCTACATCTCCCACAACACCGTCCGAACCCACATGCGCCACCTCTACGAAAAGCTCGGCACACACACACGAGCAGACACCGTCGCCCAAGCTCGAGCCCTCGGACTACTAGCACCCTCCCCCTACCAGCGCCGGGCAAGATCTGCCGACTAGTCGCACCCAGCTCTTCGAGCACTTCGGCCTTCGCAATACACCACTCCAGACTTCAAAAGCGGCATGAACGCCCGAGCCCGCTATAAGTGCTGAGGAGCAGGTCCCAGAAGTCCCGCTCGGTGGTGCCTTCAGCATCCTCAGCGAAGTGTCCCAATAACGCGGTCGGAATCGCCCCGATAGATCGACCCCCCCTACGCCCGGAAGTGCCACGCTGGGGTGACGGATACCCGGCGATCAGGGTCAGCCAAGCTGGTCATCTGGGCCGACGTTTGGGGACAGACTAACCGTCACGATGCTTCGGCATCGATTCGCCGAGCCAGATATCAGGAGAAGTAGCCGCGATAGCGCGCCTGGAGTTCCGCGCGTCGCCAATCTCGGCCATCGACGATCCCCCGGCACGAAGCACTCCCACACCGACACCGCATCGAACCTTCGTAGTCGTCGAAGAGCGCGTAGTCAGTCGTCAACTCCTCCCCCGGCGAGACGTCCCGCATCGCCACGAGCACCACGTTGCCGGCGAATCCCACATTCGGGTCGCAAGAGTGATTCAAGAAGAGCATGACCGCGCTCAAGTTGAACCTGACTCCGAACGGCCACCACCCCTGAAGTGACGCCAAGCCAACTGTCTGGTGCGCCGTGACGATTGGCATCGCCTGTCCGTCGGAAGGTTAAGTTCCCGGGTTCCAGTCGTGCCAGAGGCGGTGCTCCATCTTCTTGACCCGGCGGCGCAGGGCGGCGGTGTCACCGTGCGTTCGCACGAGAACCGTCATCATCATGACGAGGTTCACGTCGCCGCCGGCGGCTCGGGTTGCCCTTCGGACAACCTCTGAATTGTCGAGGTTGGGCACACTGGCCATGGTCGTACTCCCTTTTGGGTGCGGCTGCGGGTTCCGGCGTCTGGTCCGGCGCCGGGACCCTTGAGGTTAGGCCGTGACGGTGACCGTCACCCCATCTTGGTCGAAGCTGACGGCAAGGCCGACGGTGGCCAGGTCCTGTACCACCGAGGTGTTCGACCCCGCCGGCAGCCCTCCGACCTTCGGTGGGCCAAGTTGGCAGCAGAGGCGGGGAGGTTCCCGCGTCGTGCAGCGGCGAGGAAGCGGTCGCTCGAAGACCACCGCGGGGCCACCCAAATGGTTGAGGATGATCGACGTGATGATGCCGGGCGGCCGGATCAGGATCAGCGGGTGCCGATCACCGGCGGGGCGGCGCGCTAGCCCAAGCCGGCTTCAGACTGGTATGCCGGTCGGGGCCTGAAGAAAGATGAGCTCGCAGCCATCCCAGGAGAGCCCGTTGACGGTGACGAGGCCGCACGCTGTGATGGAACTGTCAGTCCAGACTGTGGGTCCCTTGGTGTATGTCAGTGAGGTGGTATACAAATATGGGCCTCCGTTGAGCGTTTCATTGACGCAGCGGGACCCGCCCACATAGCAGCCCCACGTGTCGAAGCCGACCAGGGCTTCCGCTGGGTCCCACTCCTTGGTCCCGAGCATGAAGCCCGCGGTCGTGCACCCCGGCTTGGGGTAGCTAGTCACCCTGGTGAACGACACCCCCAGGTACGCGCCGAGGGTCGCCGACCAGTGACACGCGCCGATTTGCCCGGTCACGACGACGGCGTCATAGCCCTCCGAAATGGTTTGGTTCGCATTCGGTCTCGTCACGATGGTGGCGCTGCTGGCGCTGGCGGTTGGCGCACCGACGCCAAGAACTCCTGCCGCCAGCGCGACCAGCGCGGCGAGGATCCGACGGGTCTTCCTTCTCATGGGTGCGACAGTAACCGCCTGCCCTGAAGCGTTTACCCGATCCGGGGGGCGGCGGCCTCGTAGGTCGGCGCGGGTGTGCTGTTGGGGCGATCGCCGCTTCCGGTGCGAGCCGGGGATCAGGTTGATCACCAGTCCAAAGGAGGTCCACTTGGTCGTCCCGAGTGCCGCAGGCCTCCGCCGACCTCGACGCACTCCCACGGACGGGACCCTATTTTCGCTTGACAAAGCTGTTGGCGACGTGCCCGTTCGCCGAGGCGGTTCAGCCCGACCCCTCGCCTGCCCGCGCCAGCGGGGGACTCGAAGACGGCCTTGCGTTCTCCAAACACCCCTGCCAAAGTCGGCGCCATTGCGAAGGTGGTGGGACGGCCTCGGTGGGATAGGCCGTTGCGATCGGATCCGAACCCTGCCTCCATGATTCGACTCTGGGTCAATACTGGGTGCGGTCCCGGGAGCGGGGGTCGTCGACGAGGGTTCCGCTGTGGAGTGTTCCGGACATGGCGCGGTCACGCCACGTGGCGGTCGAGTCGTACAGGTTTTGTTCCGTGTCGACGGTGCAGATGAGCACACCCGGAGCGCTTCGTCGTAGCCGTCCCGTGGTGACGCCGTCGGCGCGGACGAAGAACGACGGCCACGCGCTTTCGGGGGCGGAGGAGTTGGGGCAGCTGATCCACACGTAGTTGCAGGCGGCCGCCGTGGTCATCGCCGCCGGCATGGTGATCCCCGGATAGGTGTGCGTGGCCGCCCGGTTGAGTCGGTGCAGTTCGGGGCCGATCGCCGCGCCGATGGCTGCGAGGGCTTCGGGGGTGATGTGGGCGGCGTGGAAGGAATGGAACACCAGGTCACTCCGAGGCTCTTGTAGGCCCGGTACAACTCGGGATAGCGGTAGTCGTAGCAGATCAGCGCTCCGCAGCAGACCCCGTCGATGTTCCAGACACTGGAATGGTCGCCGGGGCTGTAGTGGGACAGGTCACCGGTCGTGCCCTCAGTGTCACCGGAGCAGAACCGCTTGTCGTACCGCTCGATCAGGCGACCGGAGTCGTCGATCACGTACAGGCTGTTGTGCGGTCGGTGCGGTGCGCTGAGCCGGTGGGCCGAGCCGACGACGAGCCAGAGGCCCAGGCGGCCCGCAAGGTCGGCCACCTGGGCGGTGGCGTCAGCCAGGTGGTCCCAGTCGAAGTCCTCGAAGCTGTCGAAATCGGTGCCCGCGTACCCCGATAGTGCCCCTTCGCAGAAGTGCGCCACCCGGGCGCCGCGAGAGGCCGCGAGGCGCATCTGTTTACGGATCCAGCCCAGGTTCGCGTCGATCTGTGAGCTGACGGGAAACTGGCAGGTCGCTACCGACAGTGCGGCCATCTCCCATGATCGTCGATCGCAACGAGCATTTTTTGGCTCGGGTCAGGCTGACGGTGCAGGCTGACGGAGTGAGTTTCGAGGAGCTGCTGGTCGAGGGCGAATCGGTCCGTGTTGAGGGATGGGATTTCTCCTGGTTCGAGGGGCGCGCCAGCGAGCAGCGTCCGTCGTGGGGATATGCCGTGATGCTC
>WQVT01000072.1 GCA_009785715.1 Acidimicrobiaceae bacterium
ACCTCGAGGTCGTTCGGACCGGGGCCACTCGGGCCGCCGAGGCGGTCCCATTCCCGGTATACGGCGACCGTCGACACGCCGAAGGGGGGCGTGAGCAGCGTCCAGGTCCTGCCGGCGAGCGGCGCGAAGTCGAGCGGCTCGAGGACCTCGCCGATGCCGGTCACCCGTGCCCGCCCGCCGACGAGGCAGAAGGGGACGTCCGCACCGAGGCCGGCGGCGATTTCCAGATCCCCACAGCCCGCCCAGCGAAGGACCGCTGCCGCGTCGGCCGAGCCGCCGCCGAGCCCGCCGCCCACCGGGATCCTTTTGACCAACTTCACCGCCGCCGTCCGACCAACGGCCCGAAGCGCCCGCAGGACCAGGTTCCCGGGCCCCGCCGGCGCCGTCCCGACCACCTCGAGCCCGTCGCCGGGCGCAAACGTCAGGCTGTCGGCGAGGTCGATGGTGACCATCTCCGAATCGAGCAGGTGGTACCCGTCGTCACGCACCCCCGTCACCCGGAGACTGAGCGTCAGTTTCGCCGGCGCCTGCACGGTCATGGGTTGGGCAAAGTAGCAAGGGCGAGGCGGCCCCACGCGGCCACGTCCAGGGTCTCGGCCCGGGCCCGAGGATCGACGCCGGCAGCCTCGAAGCCCTCCGGGCCGACGACGCCGGCGAGGGCGCTGCGGAGCATCTTGCGGCGCTGAGCGAACCCGGCGCGCACGAGGGCGAACAGCGCCTCGGGGGCGACGGTCGCGGGGTCGACCGCCGGCTTGGCGTGGCGGCGGATGTCCACGAGCACCGACTCCACGTTGGGGCGGGGCACGAACACGGCGGCGGGCACCCTCCCCACCAGGCGGGCGCGGCCCCAGTAGGCCACCTTGACCGACACCGCCCCGTAGGCCGGGTCGCCGGCGCCCGCGGCGAGGCGCTCCCCGACCTCCCGCTGCACCATGACCAGCATCCTGCCGACGGCCGGGACCCGGTCGAGGAGGTCGGCGATGAGCGGGGTGGCGACGTTGTAGGGCAGGTTCGCCACCAGGACCCAGGCGCCCGGGGTCGGGCCGAGGAGCCCTTCCCAGTCGAGTCTGAGGGCGTCCCCCTCGACCACCGCCACCCCGGCCGGCTCCACCACCTCCCGCAGCGCCGGCAGCAGGTGGCGGTCGACCTCTACGGCGGTCACCGAGGCCCCGGTGGCGGCGAGGGCGAGGGTGAGCGAACCGAGGCCGGCGCCGATCTCGACGACGGCATCGCCGGGGCCGATATCGGCCAGCCGGGCGATGCGGCGCACCGTGTTCGGGTCGACCACGAAGTTCTGGCCGAGCGCCCGGCTCGGATGGAGGCCGTGGCGGTCGAGCAGCTCCAGGACGTCCCGGCGGGACAGGATCGCCACGGATCCGTTCACGGGCGGTCGTCGGGGAGGCGGAAGACCCGGGCCGTGTTGACCCAGGTGGTCTCGGCGAGGTCCGGGGCGGCCACCCCCTTCACGGCGGCCACCGCCGCCCCGACGACCGGCACCAGCGCCGGCCGGTTGGCCTCGCCGCGGTGCGGCACGGGCGCCAGGAACGGAGAGTCGGTCTCGACGAGGATCCGGTCCATCGGGCAGGCCGATGCGGCGGCGCGCACGTCTGCGGCGTTCTTGAACGTGACGATCCCGCTGAAGGACAGCCAGGCGCCGACCGACAGACAGCGCAGCGCCTCGGCCTCCCCGCCGGTGAAGCAGTGGAAGACGGTTCGCTCCGGCACGCCCTCGGCGGAGAGGATGTCAAACGTGTCGTCCCACGCCTCACGGGTGTGGATCACGAGCGCCAGGTGGCGGGCGTGCGCCAGCGCTATCTGCTCGGCGAACGCCTCACGCTGGGCCGGGCGGGGCGAGTGGTCGTAGTGGTAGTCGAGGCCACACTCGCCGACCGCGACCACCTCCGGATCCGGGTGATCGAGGAGAGGCTCGACCGTCGCCACGCCGTTCTTGGCGTCATGGGGATGGAGCCCGACGGTGGCCCAGACGCCTTCGTGCTTCCGGGCGATGGCGATCGCCTCGCCCGACGAGGTGGCGTCGGTCCCGATCGTGATGAGCCGGGTGACGCCGGCCGCCCGCGCGTCGTCGATGGCGCCCTCGCCGACGCCCTCGAAGGGCAGATGGCAGTGGCTGTCCGTCCAGCGCACCAGCGGACTCTCCATGCGATCGCTCAGGTGGCGATCCGGGGGAAGAGCGGCTCGCCGGTGCGGACCGGCAGGCCGCCCGGATAGCCGCCCCAACGGGCGGCGGCGGGGACGCGTTGGTCGGCGGCTGCACCCTCGAGGCCGATCCGCTGCCAGATCTCCTCGCTGGCGCGGGGCACCGCCGGCTGAGCGAGCACGGCGAGGATGCGCAGCGACTCGAGGGCGTCGCCGAGGACGGCGTCGACCGCCGGGCCGGGGTCCATCTTCCACGGCTCCGCGGCCTCGAGGGCGGCGTTCGTCTCGCGCACGAGGCGCCAGGTCGCCTCGAGCGCCTCGCTCGGCGCCACCCGCTCCCAGGCCGCGGCCGCGTCGCGGTAGGCGGCCTCGGCGACGCCGGCGATCGGGCTCTCCGGGTTCGGCGCCGGCCCGATGCCGCCGCACTTCCGGCCGACGACGGTGGAGACGCGGGCGAGGAGGTTCCCGAGGTTGTTGGCCAGATCCGCGTTGTAACGGGCCACCATCCCCTCGTAGGAAAAGTCGCCGTCGGGGCCGAACGGCTGGTCGCGAAGGAAGTGGTAGCGGAACCCGTCGGATCCGAACGTCGGGACAAGTTCCGCCGGCGTGATCTGGTTCAACGCGCTCTTTGACATCTTCTCGCCGCCGACGAGCAGGAAACCGTGGGCGGCGATATGGGGAGGCGGTTCGATGCCGGCGGCCATGAGCAGTGCCGGCCAATAGACACAGTGGAACCGGATGATGTCCTTGCCGATCACATGGTGGACGGCCGGCCACCACTGCTCGAACCGCTCGTCGTCCACGCCGTATCCGATGGCGGTTACGTAGTTGATCAGGGCGTCATACCACACGTAGAAGACGTGTTCGTGGTCCCAGGGGACGGGCACCCCCCAGGAGATCGACGTCCGTGAGATGGAGATGTCCCGCAGGCCGCCCTTGATCAATCCGAGGGCCTCATTGCGGCGAATCTCGGGGATCACACCCCTCGGATGCTCGTCATACCAGGCGAGCAGGCGGTCCTCGAATTCCGACAACCTGAAGAAGTAGTTGTCCTCCTTCAACAGCTCCACCGGGCGGCCGTGGATCGGGCAGCGTCCCTCGACGAGCTCCGCCTCGGTGTAGTACGCCTCACACGAGACGCAGTAGAGGCCCTCGTAGGCCCCGAGATAGATCGTCCCGTTGTCATAGGCCTTCTGCATGAGGGCCGACACCGCCGCATAGTGGCGGGGCTCGCTCGTGCGGATGAAGTCGTCGTAGGAGATGTCGAGGAGCTTCCACGCCTCCTTGAAGCGCTCGCTGGTCCGGTCCGCCTGCTCGATCGGGGTGAGGCCGTTGGCCTCCGCGGCCCGCACGATCTTGAGCCCGTGCTCGTCGGTCCCGGTGAGGAAGAACGTGTCGTCGCCCGCCAGGCGGTGCCAACGGGCCAGGGCGTCGGCGGTCACCGTCGTGTAGGCCGTGCCGATGTGGGGCGCGTCGTTGACGTAGTAGATCGGCGTCGTCTGGTAGTACTTGCCCACCGCCGCAGGTTACCGGGGCGGTCGGCGATGGCCCGTGGCTTTACGGGCCCGGGTCCTCGCTCCTGGCCAGCGCCAGCCGGTAGACCCGGTTCCTCGGCACCCCGAGGCTCGCGCTCACCTCTTCGACGGCGGTCCGGCGCTCGGTCCCCTCCGCCAGCAGGTCCGACAGGGCGTCGGTGATCGCCTCGTCGTCCGGTCCCTCCGGCTCCTCGCCCTCCAGCACCATGACCCACTCGCCCCGCGGCTCGTCGTCCTCGGCCCGGGCGACGGCTTCGTCGAGCGTGCCCCTCCACACCTCCTCGAACCGCTTCGTCAGCTCGCGCACCAGTGCCACCCGGCGGCTCCCCCTGCACACCTCCCTCAGGTCCGCCAGCGTCTTGGCCACCCGGTGGGGCGATTCGTAGACGACGGTGGTCCGCTCCTCGGAGCCGATCGAGGTGAGCCGCCGGCGGCGCTCCGTGCCCTTGCGGGGAAGGAAGCCCTCGAAGGAGAAGCGATCGGTGGGCAGCCCGGAGAGCACCAGGGCGGTCACGACGGCGGACGGGCCGGGGACCACGTCGACCCTCACCCCGGCCCGGGCGGCGGCCCGCACCACCCGTTCACCCGGGTCGGAGATGCCGGGCATCCCGGCGTCGCAGACCACGGCGACCTCCTTGCCCTCCTCCGCCAGGCGGACGGCGTACTCGCCGGCGCCCCGCTCGTTGTGCTCGTGGAGGGCCACGAGGCGGGGGGCGGGGATCCCGGCCGCACTGAGCAGCTTCCGGGTGTGACGGGTGTCCTCGCAGCAGATCACGTCGGCGCCGGCCAACGTCTCTGCGGCCCTCGGGGAGAGGTCACCGAGGTTCCCGATCGGGGTCCCGACCAGGACGATGCGCCCCTCGGCCGGTGTCCCGATCGCCGCCTCCGAGGCGGGCCGGGGCTGATCGGTCATGACATCAGGCTAGGCTGGTCCGCCATGTCAAAGCGCACCCACAAAGCCCGAATCCGCGCCAAGCGCAACAAGGCCAACCACGGCCGCAAGCCCAACCGGGGTCGCTGAGACCGCTAGCTATAGGGCGGTGCTATACCGTCAGTAGGCGAGCCAGTCGGGCGGCACGCGCACGTAGCTGCGGTCCAGCTCGCTGACCTTCTTGGCGCCGAGCAGCACCATGTTCCGTCGAACCCCGTCGGAGAGCGTCTTGATCACGCCGTCCACCCCGGCCTCGCCGCCGATGGCGAGCCCGTAGAGCCAGGGGCGGCCGACGAGCACGGCCCGAGCCCCCAGGCTGAGCGCCTTGAGCACGTCGGTCCCGCTGCGCACGCCACCGTCGACCAGCACCTCGCAGCGGTCGCCCACGGCGTCGACGACCTCGGGGAGCGAACGCAGCGTGGCCTCGGCGGTGTCGAGCTGGCGCCCGCCGTGGTTGGAGATGACGACGGCGGCGGCGCCCTCCTCGATGGCGCGCAGGGCGTCGCCAGGCGTCTGGATGCCCTTGATCACGATCGGGCCCGGCCACACCCGGCGCACCCATTCGAGGTCCTGCCAGGTGAGCCCCGAGGGCCCCGACGCCCCGCGCCCGAGGATGCGGGTGCTGCCGTCCTCCTCGATCACGTTGGCCAGGTGCGGGTAGACGCCGTCGCGCACGTGCTCGACGAGCCACCTCGGCGTCAAGGCGAGCTTGGCCGCCTTCGGAGCGACGCTCGGCTTAAGAGTCCCGAGCAGCGACATGCCACCGCTGCGCCGGTCCCGCTCGCGCAGGGATCCGCCGGAGGTGTCGAAGGTGATGACCAGCGCTGCCGCGCCGGCGTCCCGGGCTCGCTCGACGGCCCGTTGCGCCCACGCCTGGGGACCGATCCGGTAGAGCTGATACCACACGGGGAAACCGTTGCCGCCGGCGACGACCTCCTCGACCGGATGCCCCGACATGGTCGACTGGACGAAGATGGTCCCGGCCTTGCTGGCCGCCCGTGCGCCGGCCAGGTCGCCACCGGGGTTCACGATCCGCGACATGCCGCAGGGCGCCAGCAGGATCGGCATCGACAGCTCGGTGCCGAGCACGGTGGTCCGGATGTCGACCCCGGACGGATCCATGCCACCCCGGGGACGAAGGGTGACGGCCTCGTAGGCGCGGCGATTCTCCGCCACCGTGAACTCCGTCTCGGCTCCGCCTTCGACGTAGTCCGAGACCAGACGCGGCAGCCTACGTAGCGCCGCTTTGCGGTAATCCTCGATCGACAACAAGTGCGGCATAGTGTTCCGCCATCCCGAAAGTCTCGTTGATTTGCCCCCAGCGGGGCGAGGCTACCGGCCGCATACGGGGCCGTCAATCAGAGCGGCAATCGGCAAAACGGCTGCCGCAGGTGCCGGAATTGCGGGAGAAGTAACCTGCAGAGGTCCCTCCGCCAGCGTGGAGCGGGCCACACGACGAACGACGATGCAGGGGGTCAGCGGTGGCAGCGGTAGACAAGAAGCAGTTCGCAGCCGAGACGGTGGCGGAGGCATACCTCGCGCTGCTGAAGGACCGTGGAGTTGACCGCCTGTTCGTCAACGCCGGCACCGACTTCGCCTCGATCGTCGAGGCGTACGGGCGGCTGAAGCTCTCCGGCCTCGATCTGCCCGAGGTGGTGGTGTGCAGCCACGAGAACGTGGCCGTGTCGATGGCGCACGGCGCCTACCTCGGGGATCGCAGCCTCTCGGCGGTGATGCTGCACACCAGCGTCGGGACCGCGAACGGCATCTGCGGGATCATCAACGCCGCCCGAGACCGGATCCCGATCATGCTCACCGCCGGGCGCTCGCCGCTCTTCGAGCACGACACCTTCGGCGCCCGCAACGCCGGGATCCACTGGGCCCAGGAGCTGTTCGACCAGGCCGGGATGCTGCGCGAGTTCGTGAAGTGGGACTACGAGTTGCGCGACGGGGTGCAGGTCGAGGAGGTCGTCGACCGGGCGGTCGACGTCGCACTGACCGAGCCCCGCGGACCGATCTACCTGTCACTGCCCCGTGAGGTCCTCGCCAAGCCCGCCGACGGGATCCAGGTCCGCGCCGCCGCCTCGCAGCCGAGCGACCCCGCCCCCGCCCCCGAGGCGGTCGCGGCCCTCGCCGACCACCTCGTCGATGCCACCTTCCCCGTCATCGCCGCCTCCGCCAGCGGTGCGGACCCGACGACGGTGCCCCTGCTCGACGACCTCTGCCGGCGGTTTTCCATCGGCCTCGCCGAGGCCGGACCGCGCTACGTCAACGCCTCTGACGACCACCCGCTGCATCTCGGCTTCGGCCTCGGGCGGGCGCTGATCGACGCCGACGTCCTGTGCTTCCTCGACGTCGACGTCCCCTGGACGCAGTCGATGAGCAACCCCCGGGACGAGACGGTGATCGTCCAGGCCGGTCCCGACCCCCACTTCGTGCGCTACCCGATCCGCAGCCACCGCTCCGACCTCGCCATCACGACGACCTCGAAGCACCTCCTCGAAGCCCTCGCCCCCGCCCTTGCGGAGCGGCAGGGCCGGATCGACCCGGGCCGGTACCAGCGCCTCGCCGACCTCGCCTCTGAGCGGCGCGCCCAGACGGCCGCGGCGCTGGCGGAGGAGGCGGCCTCGGCGGCCTCGGACGCCCCGATCACGAAGAGCTTCATGAACTGGGCGCTCGAGCAGGTCCGGCCCCGCGACTCGATCATCGTCAACGAGTACTGGGCCAGCCGGGCGATGCAGACCGGCCTCGCACCGGGCGGGTACTTCGGCACCCCGCCGGCGGGCGGGCTCGGGTGGGGGTTGCCGGCGGCCCTCGGCGTCCAGATGGTCCGGCCGGACGACCTGGTGATCGCCGCGGTGGGAGACGGCGCCTACCTCTTCGCCAACCCCGCGGCCTGCCACCACGCGATGGCCCAGCACCACCTGCCGGTGCTGACGATCATCGCCACGAACCGCAAGTGGGGCGCCGTCGAGGGCTCGGCTCGGGCGATGTACCCGGAGGGCTACGCCAGCTCGGCCGGCGAGCTCACGCCGCTGGCCCGGCTGGAGCCCGTCCCCGAGTTCGAGCGCTACGTCGAGGCGTCGGGCGGCTACGGCGAGGGCGTCAGCGCCCGCGCCGACCTGATCCCCGCCTTCGAGCGCGCCCTGAAGGTCGTGCTCGAGGAACGGCGGCCGGCGGTGGTCAACGTGCAGTGCGAGTGACCGCCTAGGGCACGTTGTGTGCCAAAAGGGTCGTTGTGTGCCAGAACGCGCGGTATACGCGCGTTCTGGCACACAACAGCAGTGGCGCCGCCGGACCGGAAGGCCGCCGCCGCGGCGGCGGCGGTCAGGTCAGTTCGAGGAGGAGGTCGACCATCTCCTTCGGGCGGTTGATCGGGATCATGTGGTCGGTGTCGATCTCCCGGTACCTCCACTCCGGCGACTCCTTGGCGTGATCGCCGGCGACCCAGAAAGCCCCTGCGCCGGCGGGTCGGGGCTCGCCGGTCGCCTTGACGTAGGTCCGGGTGAAGCCGTACTCCTCCAGGGGCTGGGGGAGCCGCACCGGTTCGGTGAAGCAGGCGATCGGGTGGGGCGTGCGCCGCGCCGCCCACCAGTCCGCGTCCTCGCGTTGCTCGACGTTGCGCGCCATGGGGACGGTCAGCCAGTCGGGATTCACGCCGATCACCCCGCCGGGCCGGCGGACGCCAGCCAGGTCGTCGAGGCTCTGCCCGTCGGCCGGCACGAAGGCGTCCAGGTAGACGAGGTGGCTCACCCGGTCGGCGATGTGGGCCAGAGTGCCGGTGACCACCATCCCCCCGTAGGAGTAGCCGAGCAACACGATGTCGCTCAGATCCTCGTAGAGCACGCTGTTGGCGACATCGGCGACATGGGTGGAAAGGTTGACCTGCGGGCTGGTCAGGTGGACGCGCTCGCCGATGCCCGTGAGGCTCGGGGTATACACGTCGTGGCCGGCGGCGCGGATCAGTGGGCGGACCTTGCGGAAGCCGTGGGCTCCGCCCCAGGCGCCGTGGACGAGGACGAACGTGGTCATCGGGTGCTCCTCTCTTTTCGCCCC
>WQVT01000073.1 GCA_009785715.1 Acidimicrobiaceae bacterium
CCGGCGATGCTCGACACGTTGTTGATCCCGAGCGCCAGGCCCCGCTGGTGGACGGGGAAGGCGTCGGTGAGGATGGCGCGGGAGTTGGCCGCGATAAAGGCACCGCCTATGCCCTGCACGACCCGCAGCACGATCAGGTAGGTGGCGCCGCAGCGCCCGGTCATCCAGTCGATGCTCAGGAACACCGACGCCACGGTGAAGATCAGGAACCCGTGGTTGTACATCTTCACCCGGCCGAACATGTCGCCCAGGCGCCCGAAGCTCACCACGAGCACGCTGGTCACGATCAGGTAGCCGAGCATCATCCACAGCAGATAGAAGCTGTTGCCCGTCTGCAGGGGGTTCAGGTGGATACCCCGGAAGATGGCGGGCATGGCGATCATCACGATCGACGAGTCGATCATCACGAGGAGGACGCCGACCGTGGTGTTGGTCAGGGCGACCCATTTGTAGAGATCCCGGCCGGCGCCGCCACCGCCGTCGTGACCGCCGCCGGCAGCCCGGCGCGGCAATCTTTCTCCTGCCGCCCTTTCTCCTGCCGCCGCAGCCCTTGTTTCCATTCGTTGGTCACTTCCTGGTCGTTACTTAGCCACAGTAACGATCGGACGGGACGCTCGCAAGGGATCACAGGCGTCGATCGAGGGCGCGCTTCGAGATCGAACTGTTTCGAGGTCGAGCTACAGCTGCAGCCCCAGGTTCGCCGGCGGCGGCTTGGCGAGCATCAGAGCGGGGGGCATCTCCTCCTGACCCTGTCCGTCTCCTGCGTTGCCGACCGGGGCGTGTCGCTTCTCGAGCTCCCAGAGGTGGACCCGCATCCGCCGCCGCGCCAGGGCGGAATCGCCGGCAAGGATGGCCGTCACGATCTCGTCGTGACTCACATGGGCTCGCACGCGCGCCCGCGGCCGCTCGGTCTCCGAAAGGGGGCCCATCTGGGTCGCCGTCAGGGCGAGCAGGATCCGGGTGAACAGGCTGAGGATCCGGTTACCGGTGAGCTCGGCGATCGCCGAGTGGATCGTCGCGTATCCCTGGTCCCGGGGGACGGCGACCAATCCCCCGCCCTCGGCGTCGAGCGCCTGCCGCAGGACATTCACCCCGCTCGGCTCCAGCCGCTCCACGGCATACGCCACTGAGGCGAGCTCGATGGTGTCCCGGGCCTCGTAGAGGCTGTGGGAGTCGACCCCCACCGACTGCAGGTAGAGGGCGACCGCCCGGATCACCGCTTCGGCGTCCGGCTTGACGACGACCAGGCCACCACCCGGCCCGCGGCGCATCCGGGCGACGGAGTGGTACTCGAGCAGGCGGACGGCCTCCCGGAGCACCGACCGGCTCACCCCGTAGGAGGCGAGCAGGACACTCTCCGAGCCCAGGTTCGTACCGACGGGCGCTCGCCGGCGGGCGATGTCCCTCCGGATGCGCGCTGCGGTGACCTCGCCGAGCTTGCGCCCGTCGCTGCTCACCGCCGAGATCCCCGGCACCAGGTTGGCGGGGGGATCCGCATCGTCGGGGGTCTGCGGCCCGCCCGGCGGCCATTCCGGGTCCTCACCCGGGTCGTTTCCGTACAGGCGGACGAAGCGGGCCACCGACTCGAGATGGCTGAGCATCCGGTGGCGGGCGAGCAGCCCGTCCCCGCTGATGACCGCATCGGCGATGGCGCGGTGAGCCTGTCCGAGAGCGGCGGCCACGTGCGGCCGCGGCTTGCGGTCCGGGGTCCAGACGGCGGTCATGTACCGGCGCTCGAGGCGGCAGAGGGCGTCGATGAACAGCAGCAGCACCGGGTTTCCGGCCGCCTCCGCCACGGCGAGATGGAGGTCGCTGTCACCCGCGTCGAGGCCGATGCCGGGTCCCTCCTGCTCCATCGGGACACGGAGCAGGGCGTCCGTCCCGGCGGTGTCCATCCGGTCGGCGGCGAGGCGAACGGCCTGCAGTTCGAGGACGACCCGTGCCTCGGCCAGGTCGTCGAGGTTCACGACCTCGGTCTCGAGGAAGATGGCGATTGCATCAGTCACCGAAGAAACGCTCGACGATGTGATGATCAAGCCGCCCCGGGGACCGCGGCGCATGGTGGCGATCCCCATGTGCTCGACGAGGCGGATCGCCTCCCGCAGGACCGCCCGACTCACCGCGTAGCGGGCCATGAGCTCAGGTTCGGCGCCGAGGCTTTCGTTGACGGGCCAGCCCCGCCGGACAATATCGTCGACAATCTGCTGGGCGACGAGTTGTGCGAGCTTGGTTGTCCGGCTCTCAGGCTCGGGAACCCCGGCAGCCCAGGTAAGTCCCGTGTCGCTGGCCTCGGCCACCGTCGACCGATCGGTTTCGGTGGACACGACCGAGACGTTAATGCCAATGGCGCATTTTTGCATCGGGCAAAGGCCCTGCCAGGGCGGATCCGCCCGTGGGCGCCTCCGGGGACGGCGGCTAAGGTGGCCGCAGAGTAGGGGCCAGACCTGGGAGGCACGGAACGGATGCGAACGAACACGGCTCTGGCGAAATGGCGGTCCGGAACCCAGACGATCGGGGTGTGGCTCTCGCTCGCCAATGACCACAGTGCCGAGTTGCTCGCACATGCCGGTTTCGATTGGGCCGTCGTCGACCTTCAGCACGGTCTTCTCGACTACGGGGACCTCCGCCACATGCTCCCGGCGATCTCCACCACCGACACCATCCCGATGGTCCGGGTGCCCGCCAACAACCCCGCGGACATCATGAAGGTGCTCGACGCCGGCGCCCTCGGCGTGATCGTCCCCCTGGTCAACAACCGCGAGGAGGCGGCCGCAGCCGTGTCCGCCTGCCGCTACCCGCCGGAGGGAACACGCTCGTTCGGACCGGTCAGGGCCGCCCTCTACGGCGGAGCCGGCTACGCCGCCGAGGCCAACGAGCAGATCGCCTGCATCGTCATGATCGAGACGAAGGAAGGGATCGAGAACCTCGACTCGATCGTCACCACGCCGGGGCTCGGCGGCGTCTACATCGGCCCGTCCGATCTGGCCTACGCGCTCGGGCTCCCTCCACTCGGCGACACCGACGACCCGCTCCACCTCGAGACCGTCGACCGTATTCTCAAGGCCTGCAAGTCCCACGGCGTGCCGGCGGGCATCCATACGAGCAGCCTCGAGTACGCCCGGCGTCGCCTCGAGGCCGGCTTCGAATTCGTCACCCTGGGCACCGACAGCGGTTTCCTGATGAGGACCGCCACCGCCGAGCTGGCCGAGGCCCGCGGCACCGTTGCCGAAAAGCGCGAATCGACCGGCTATTAGACGGCGGAGATCCGTCTAGACGGGCCGCCCGGGCCGATGGCTCGTGCGGTGGAAATCCAGGGGCAAACCAGGGCTTCGAGCGCCGCCATCGAAAAGGCGCTCGGCCAGCGATTCAGACAAAGCGAGGGGGAAACCAGCAACATGACGAAGAAGAGAGTCGGCATTCGGGTTTCGAAGCAGGCTCAGACGACGATGACCCCGGGCGACTGGTCACTCGAGATGGAGGAGCTGGGACCGGTCGCCGACATCGTGGAGATCAAGGCCGACACGCCCGAGGAGTTTGCGAAGGGGGCCGAGGACGTCGACGCCCTCATGAGCTCGTGGGGCCTGCGCATCGACAAACAGATCATCGGCGCCCTGAAGCAGTGCCTGGTGATCGGGCTGTCGAGCGTCGGGGTGGACATGGTCGACGTCGAGGCGGCCACGGAGGCCGGCATCGTGGTCACCAATGTCCCCGACATCTTCATCGAAGAGGTCGCCGACCACGCCATGATGCTGCTCCTCACCGTGCGGGCCATGACGCCGACGATGCAGCGCCTCGCCATCGAGGACTGGTTCGCGGCGCGCCCAACGCTCTCGAAGCGGCCCCGGCTCATGGGCCAGACCATCGGCTTCTACGGGTTCGGCCACGTGGCCCACGCGGTCGCACGCCGCACCCAGGGCTTCGGGGTGCGCCTCTTGGCGTACGACCCGTACGTGAGCGAGCTCGAGATCTCGGCCGCCGGTGCCGAGCCGGTCAGCTTCAACGAGCTGTTGGAGCGCTCCGACTTCGTGTCGATCCACGCCCCGCACAACCCCGAGACCCACCACGCTTTCGGCGCGGAGGCGTTCGCGCGCATGAAGTCGAGCGCCATCCTGATCAACGCCGCCCGCGGGTCCCTCGTCGACGAGCCCGCGCTGATCGAAGCGCTGCGGGCCGGCGAGATCGCCGGCGCCGGCCTCGACGTGCTCGAATCCGAGCCGCCGGATCCAAAGAACCCGCTCCTCACGATGGAGAACGTCGTGGTCACCCCGCACGTCGCGTCGGCCACCACCCGCATGCGGCCCGAGTCCCGCCGCCGTGCGGCCCGGGAGGTGGCCCAGGTGCTGCGCGGCCGCTGGCCGATGAGCTGTGTCAATCCCACCGTCCTGCCCCGCGCCAACCTCGAGCGGTGGCAGCCGTATCCCATGAACAGGGGGCCCAACCGATGAAAGTCGCCACCGCCATCGCCAAGGCGCTCAAGGCCGAGGGGGTGGACATCCTCTTCGCCTATCCCGTCAACCCGCTGATCGAGGCCGCCGCCCAGGAGGACATCCGCACCATCATCGTGCGCCAGGAGCGGATCGGCCTGCACATGGCCGACGCCTATTCCCGGATGCACTCGGGGGACCGCTTCGGCGTCTTCTGCATGCAGCACGGCCCGGGCGCGGAGAACGCCTTCGGCGGCATCGCCCAGGCCTATTCCGAGTCCGTGCCGATCCTCGTCGTCCCGAGCGGTCACCCGCGACGGCTGGCGAACTACTTCCCGAACTACAACTCGACGCTCAACACCCAGCACGTCACGAAGTGGGCGGAGCCGGTGACCACGGCCGAGGCGGTTCCCGAGCTGCTGCGCCGGGTGTTCTCCCAGCTTCGAAACGGCCGCGGCGGCCCGGTCCTCGTCGAGGTACCCGGCGATCTGTGGAACGACGACGGCGTGCCCGACGACTGGACACACACCCCCGCGCTCCGGGCCCGCTACGGGCCCGACCCGGCGAACGTCGAGGAGGCGGCACGGGTCCTGGCCGCCGCCGAGCGGCCGGTGATCTACGCCGGGCAGGGCGTGCACTGGGCGAAGGCGTGGGACGAGCTCCGGGCGCTGGCGGAGGCGTGGAACATCCCGGTCACCACGTCGATCGAGGGCAAGAGTGCGTTCCCCGAGAACCACCCGCTCTCCCTCGGGAGCGGCGGCCGCTCCAACCCCCGACCGGTCAAGCGGTTCCTGGCCGACTCCGACGTGATCCTCGGCGTCGGGTGCAGCTTCGCCCTCACCGGGTACGGGGTGTCGATGCCGCCGGGCAAGACGATCATCCACGCCACGCTCGATCCCAAGGACCTGAACAAGGACGTTGCGGTGCGCCACGCCCTGATCGGCGACGCCAAGCTGACGCTGTCGGCGCTCAGCGGGGCCATGGCCGGCCTCGACCGCTCGAAGGCCGACGCCCGTCAGGACGTCCCGGACCGGATCAACGAGCTTCGGACCCCCTGGCTGTCCGAGTGGGAGCCGCGCCTCACCAGCACCGGGACGCCGATCAGCCCCTACCGTGTCATCGCCGAGCTCAACCGGTTGGTGGACAAGGACCGGACGATCATCACCCACGACGCCGGCAGCCCCCGGGACCAGATGACCCCCTTCTGGGAGGCGACCAGCCCGCTCAGCTACATCGGTTGGGGAAAGACGACCCAGTTGGGCTACGGGCTCGGCCTGGCGATGGGGGCCAAGCTCGCCAAGCCCGACCATCTCTGCATCAACGTCTGGGGAGACGCCGCCATCGGGTTCACGGGCATGGACCTCGAGACTGCGGCGCGCGAGCGGATCCCGATCCTGTCGATCCTCTTCAACAACTTCGCGATGGCGATCGAGATCCCGATCATGCCGGTCTCGACAGAGAAGTACCGCTCGACCGACATCAGCGGAAACTATGCCGACATGGCTCGCTCGTTCGGCCTCTACGCCGAGCGGATCACCGATCCGGCCGACATCGTCGACGCGCTCAAGCGCGGGATCGCGTCGACCGAGGAGGGCAAGCCGGCGCTGCTCGAGTTCATCACCGTCAAGGAGAACACGATCTCGAACGAATAGCGGGCCTGCCCCGTCAGGTCCGTACCACCACGTCCTCCGGATCGCTCCCGGCCAGAAGCAGGTCGATCTGGCGAAGCAGAACGCGGCGCATTCGCCACCTCATGGCTCCCGTGAACCCCCCGATATGGGGGGTGATCGTGACGGTCGGGGCCGACCAGAGGGGGTGATCCGGAGGCAACGGTTCGGGGTCGGTGACGTCCAGTGCGGCGCGGATGCGGCCGTCGCGGACCGCCTCGACCAGGGCAGCGGTGTCCACCACCGGCCCTCGGGCCACGTTGACGAGCAGGGCCCCGTCTTTCATCTGCGCCAGGAAGTCTGTCGAGACCATCCCGCGGGTACTCCCGTCGAGTGGCACGGCGAGCACGACGATGTCCGCCTCCGCCAGCAGCGCGTCGAGCCGGTCGATCCCGTGAACCCAGCCGTGCTCGTCCGCGCGGGGCCGCCGCGCGGCGCGGACCAGGTCGACCTCGAAGGCTTCGAGGCGACGTCGCACCTGCTCCCCCACGCCGCCGACGCCAAGCAGGAGGACCTGCGAGCCGGCAAGGCCGGGTTGCGGGCCGTGTGCCCACTCCCCCCGCCCCCCGGCGTCGAAGAAGGTCGGGAATCCCCGTCGGTCGGCGATCATGAGCCCGACGGCCAGTTCGGCGGTCGAGGCCTCGTGCACCTCGACGGCGTTGCAGTAGACGAAGCCGGGGCCCAGGTTGTCCGCGACCCCGTCGTAGCCGAGGCTCTGCCCCTGCAGCACCCGTGCCACGCCGGCCGGCAGCCGGCGCAACTCGGGAGCCGGGATCATGTAGGTGAGGACGAGGATGTCGAACGGCGTCGCCGGCGGCGGATCCCCCACCACCCAGACCGTCACGTCGACCGGACGCTCGCCGGCGTGGGCGGCGAGGTCCTCGGCCAACTCCTCCGACGGAACCCCCACACGCAGAGCCGGCATCGGGCAGACCCTAATCGGCTCGGCCCGTGAAGAGCGCAAGGTCGGCGACCGGACCGGGTGGGGCTGTCCCGGTTCGGTCCTGGCCTCGGGACGCGTGGGGGTGGCGGGGGTCGTTTGGGGGGACGAATGGTCGTTTGCCCCGGCCGTTGACGAGCGCCCAGCCCTGGTTGGTCTTCAAGCGATGGTGATGCGCACACAAACGGTCGAGCAGGTCGAAGGCGGTGATCTTTGTTTTCGCGTAGTCCTCGCGGTGGTCGTATTGCAGCCCTGCGTTCGATGGGCAGCCCTGGGCGGCGCAGGTGGGGTAGAGAAAGTCGAGCGCGGAGCGCTGACAGGCGTTTGGGTGCCGACCGTGGTGGTACACGCCGACGACCGCTTCGGCTTTGGTGAGCACTCCGATAATGAAGGGGTTCTCGGTTGCGAGGAGATCCTCCACCACCGAGACCGGGACGGGTCCGTAGCCGGCGATCTCGCACAGCTCCCCCTCGATCGGCACCCCCCGGAGAAGGGCGTCGAGGTCAACGCGGACCATGACGCGAAGCGGACTCCCCGCCAGCCTCTTGACCCGCGCCGCACCAGGCTTGGTCGAGGGCGGATCGGTCGGAGAGTCGACAAAGAGGTCGAGGTGGTCGTCGGGCTCACCCGTTGGGGTCGGCGGACGAGGATGCTCGCATTGGGGGAAGAGTCCCAGTTCGATCAGGTCGGACAAGGTGAGTTCCGTGTTGTTGCCGGTAGCAATATCCGCCATGGTCATCAGCGCGTCGTAGTCCAACGCATCCAACGTGTCGTTGGGCAACCCAGCTTGGCGTCGAAGGGCGTTGAGGCGCCGTCGGATCGGGTCGAGCATCCGCCAGACCCGGGCACCGTCTTCAGGATGCCCGTACAGGTGAGCCTGGCAGGCGCCGTCACGGTCGGTCCAACGACGAAACGCCCGCTTCGCCTGCCGAGCCCTGTGGCGCTCCTCTGGGTCAGTCCTTGCGGCTTTGACCTTCGCGACCTCTTCATTCAACTCAGGGAGCGACGCGTGCTTGGCTTTGTCAATCAACTCCCCCGCCGACCCCGGGTCGGCGGCGACGCCATCCGAAACAGCGGTGGCCTGCTCCAAGGACAACTCGCCGGCGAGCGCCACAGCGGCAACGCCGGGTTGCTCGGAGAGACGCCGACCCGTGTCCAGAGTCCGCCTCGCCGCAGATGGGCTCATCCCGGCCTCGTGCGCCATCTGATCCGCCGGCGAACGGTACCCCCGTGCCTGCCACTCCTTCCCCTCCGCGGCGCGAGCCGCGGCCAGTGCTTTGATCGACGCCGCGGACGCCTCGATCTGCGCGCACACCTGCACGACCTCGCTCGCTTCGCCTGGCGTCAACAACCGGGCGTCGAACCCGCCCGCATACGTCGCGATCGATTGTCTGAGAGCAACGAGCTCATTACACATGCGTGTCGTCCAGAGAAAGATGGGACTTACCTGGTCGACACACCGCCGACGATCACGCTCGGCGCACGAGCCCTAAGGCTCAACCGAACGTATGTTCTATAGTACAGCCCGGGAGGGGACATGTCAAGGGTCACGGAGGCAGCCGTCCGCGGTAGCTTCCGGATATGGCCGACGCTCCC